>NZ_JBNPWQ010000006.1:0-212636 GCF_050433745.1 Sphingobacterium sp. HSC-15S19 | reverse complement strand
ATTGGTCAAAAAGTGGTACTCATTGCCAGTGGTGCTGTCCCAAAAGTGGACTAGGCGTAGCGGCTTGCCGTTGTATTTATTGCAGGCAGCACCGGATAGCTCAATGAGCTCATCCTTAAGGATCCCCTTTTCCATGAGTGCTTCACTCTGATAGGACTTGATAACCTTGTACTTCATATTAACTTTACTCCTGGTAACGAAGTAACACCCCCTGCTGTCCAAATCCCCAAGCCAGCTGTAATCCACGTAGCCACGGTCCACTACCACCACGCTTCCCTTGGAAAAACTGTAACTACCGGCTCGCTGGCTCTCATGTACTTTTCCATCGGTAATCTGCATAAAAACAGGTAGGCAGCCATCATAATCCAAGACAGTGTGCAGCTTTACGGCACCTTTGGTGCTGCGAAACTTTGCCCAGTCAAATACAGATAGACATAAGGGGATGATGCTTGCATCCATCAGATATACTTTACGCTTTAGCTGACCAAGATCTTTGCGAAAATGGGTGTCCTTTTACCAGTGGTACTGCGTAGACCGTTACTAATATCACGAACCGAATCTGCCGAGGAAAAATGACAGAAAAGCATACTGACTAGATGCGTCCAGCTGTTGATCCCTTTCTGATGTTTGTCACTTTTGTGCTTTGAAACCAAATCTTTGAATAATTCGCGGTCGATAAGAGATAAAATCTGACTAAAAACATTTAAATTTATCATGGCGGTGTGTTATAATTTTGCAATTTAAATATAGCAACTTTGCTATATCCAAACACCGCCACTTTTTAAACGTTTAGGACGCAAGTGATGTAAAATATTACTTTTTTTAACCGTTTATGTCAATGCTGCTATAATATATGATTTTTCAGATTCCCTTTTTCCGCTTATGGTTACGACAACAATCTCTGTTCGGGAGAAATGGAAGCAATCAGCAAAAGCGGCGCTACATTCTTGGCTAAGATGAGTCGATGATGAAGTCGAGACATAAAAAAAATACCGAAGCAATATACACTTCGGTATTTTTCGTGAAAAAGAAAAATTACTATTTCAATCTTAGAGGGTTTTGCTATCGCGCAGCATTTTAATGATATTATGCGCTTCAAGCTGTTTGCTGAGCTGTGTATTGATTAAGCTATGAACATTTTGCGAAAGTTCTTCCGATCCTTCAGCCAAAGCTGTTTGATAAGTTGATTTGAAGGCATCTTCTCCCTGCTCACAGGTTTCGAGCAGGCTTCTTTCGTCATCTCCCGTAATATTCACTTTTATCCCCATCCAGGCGCGGAAAAGCTTGCCGCTAAGCATGGTGCTATCCGTCGCCTCTTTGCCTTCAAGCTCAACATAAGGTGTCAACTCGGCAATAAATTCTTCCGATTGTCCGATAAATTTTTGAAATGTTGGTATAAGTTTATCTAAACCATGACTTGTCGCCAGATCAATAGCTTTTTTATAACCCTCGATGCGGTCGTTGTTGATCTTAATAATGTCATTGATGATCTCTGGATTGTTGATGTTGTTTTCCATAATATTGTTATTTGTTATCATTTTGTTTATTCGAAAAACAGCAGGTACCTGGTGATCGTTTGCAGAATCCGAGATTCAGGTATTTAAATCGTGGCCCGTATTTATCCCGTTTTTTATTGTCCGGGAATAAATGGGCCTAAAACTTTCTGCAATTTACCCTTGTTCTTAGAACCGAATACTGTCCTTTAGGCAGCGCAACGAAAACTATGCAACAAAACATTCATGTAGCCATTATCGGGGGTGGACCCAGTGGCCTGTTTATGTACAAGAGATTGGTCGAAAAGAATATAGCCGGTCTCAAAGTATCTATTTTCGAGTCCCGCAAGCAATTGGGGGCAGGGATGCCTTATAGCTACGAAGGTGCTACATCGGAGCATCTAACTAATGTCTCGGATCATGAAATTCCCGCACTGGTTTCGACGATTGAGGATTATGTTCAATCCTTATCGGAGACCACGCTCCGAAGCTATGGCATCGATGTTGACGATTTTAATCGCTACAAAGTGGTACCACGGCTGCTCCTTGGCCGCTATCTGTCGGAGCAGTTTATGCTATTGAAACGGATGGCGGATGGAAAGGGGATAGAAACACAGATTCATCTCGGCAGCCAGGTCAGTGATATCATTGATCTCGATAGCCAGATGCAGGTTAAAATCATGGTGGGCAGCACCGATACCTATATCGTAGACAAGGTTATCATCTGTACCGGACATAAATGGCCAACCAGGTATGAGGGCAATGTAGAACATTATTTTGAATCACCCTATCCGCCGTCAAAGCTCGCCTTAAAAACAGACCATGCAGTAGGCTTACGTGGCGCTTCGCTCACGGCAATCGATGCTATCCGTACACTGGCACGCCACAATGGGTCTTTTGAGGCGCTGGAGACAGGTGAGTTAAGATATCAGATCGACCCGGGAAGTGAAAATTTTAAGTTATTGATGCATACCCGCAGTGGTCTTCTGCCTGCGATCCGATTCCATCAGGAAGAACCTTTCCTAGCCAACAAGCTCTTGATCTCCGAAGAGGAACTCATGCTTAACAGACTTGAAAATGAAGGTTTCGTGTCGTTGGATTTTCTGTTCGATCGTAATTTTAAAGCGCAGTTTAAAGAAAAGGATCCCGACTTTTATGCGATCGTGGAAAAGCTCAGCCTGGAAGACTTTGTAGAAGCAGTACTCAGTTTAAGGGAACAGAAAGATGCCTTCGAGGGATTTCGCCAAGAGCACGAACAAGCGCTGAAATCTATCAGAAGGCGTCAGTCTATCTATTGGAAAGAAGTGCTTTCTGCCTTGAGCTTTACCCTGAATTACCCGGCCAAATATATGTCTGCCGAAGATATGCTGCGTCTAAAAAAAGTACTGATGCCGTTGATTTCCATTGTCATCGCTTTTGTGCCGCAGAGTTCCAGTCGTGAGCTCCTCGCACTACACGATGCTGGTCGGCTGGAAGTGGTCAATGTTGGTACGGACAGTCGGGTTGAACCTGCGAGCGACCGCGGCGCTAACTATTTTTATACCGATGAATCTGGGATAGAAGTAAAAACCTATTATAAGACATTTGTGGACTGTGTAGGACAGCGCCCCTTGAACTTTGAAGAATTTCCTTTCAAGAGTTTAGTCGACAATGGCAATGTCAGTCCAGCTTACCTGCGATTTCGTTCAGTGGAACAGGCCAAAGAACAAATGCTGGCAGGCAACGACCATATGTTTGTAGCTCCGGATGGCGCCATTTTTTTGCAGGTGCCCGGGGTAAAGATAGACGACAGCTTCCGGCTGGTAGACCACAGCGGCAACGCCAGTCAACGTCTTTTCATGATGGCTGTACCTTACATGGGCGGCTATAATCCGGATTATTCGGGCCTAGATTTTTGCGCCGCTACCTCGGCTATTATTGCCAGCAAGATTGCTGAAGGGGGATAAATACGTAAGTTTTTGTTAAAATACGGTAAGATAGTTGGGGCCGGGCGACACGGGATTTAATTTAAGCTCCCTATTGCTATATTTGGCGGCCATCTAAATCATCAGTTGGCATTGTCTTAACTCAATTGTTGAAAAGCATGCCTAAAACTATTTTAAGAAACCTGCAGGTAGGTTTTGGAATTTCACTGTTGATCCTGTTAGCGAGTTCAACGGCTTCTTATGTGAGTATCCGTAAGCAGATCCATAATAGTGCGATGGTCGATCACAGTCGCCGTGTCATGAGCCGTGTCAATAAAATTTTGCAGGATTTACAGAATGCAGAAACGGGCCAGCGCGGCTTCCTGCTGACGGGGATGGATAAGTTTCTCGATCCCTACAAAAATGGTCTTCAGTCTTTGCCTCAATCGCTGAGCCGCGCGCACGATCTTACGGCTGATAACCCAGCGCAGCAGAAGGTGATTGATACCCTGTCAACACTTGTTCAGTCTCGACTAAATCGATTAGAGAATTTGGTGAACATCAAAAAACGAGGTGGTATGATCTCTGTTGCCCAGCTTGAAGAAGGAAAAACCTATATGGACAGTTGCCGTTTGTTGATCAGCAAAATCATAGATAAAGAAGAATCGCTGCTCAATCGACGTTCAGATGAACTTACACGCTCTTCGGGATACACCTCCATATTTGTTTTATTGGCTGCGGCAGTTTCGTTGCTGATTACGCTGTTTTTTTACTTCCGCCTCAGGGCAGATTTCTTTAAGCGTGAGGAGTTGCAGAATGACCTGAAACGAAAAGATGAGGAGATCCAGCGCCGACTGAGTATTACTCAGCGTATAGCACGCGAGATTGCTGCCGGCAATTATGAAATGCAGATTCAGGATGCCGAACAGGACGATCTGGGCAGCTTGACAGGATCCCTCAACGAAATGGCTAGGTCGCTCAAAACATCTTTTGATGAACTCAGTGATAACAATTGGCATCAGGCCGGACTAACCCAGCTGAGCAACCTCTTGATGGGTAATAAACAGCAGGAAGAGCTCACAGCCGTTACGCTCGGCCATCTGACAAAATATGGCAACTGTGTCAATGGTGCCATTTACCTGATGGAACAGGATGAACTTGTCTTAAGGGGGTCCTATGGACTCGAAAATCCCGACCATAATCGCTTCGCTCCAGGAGAAGGCATGGTCGGTCAGGTCTTTAAAGACGAGAAAGAAAAGTTATTTGAAAACCTCGAAAATAGCAGCTATGTTATCAGTTTTGCCAACGGAAAGGTGCAGGTGAACAACCTTTTTATCTTGCCTATTTTTGAGGATAACCAATGTATCGGTGTGATGGAGCTGGGGGCATTACAGCCTTTTTCTTCCATACAGTTGACATTTTTTAGAGATGCAGTGCAAAAGGTAGGTACTACACTTGCGGCGGCGCAGGCCAGACTGGTGGTGCAGAATCTATTGGAAGAAACCCAGGCACAGACCGAAGAGCTGCAGGCACAGCATACCGAATTGGAATCCCTTAATTCGAGCCTCGAAATGCATACGCATAAATTGCAGGCATCGGAGGAGGAACTCCGTGTGCAGCAGGAAGAACTGGTGCAGTCTAACCGTGAATTGGAGGAACGCTCCAAACTGTTGGAAGATAAAAATGTTGAAATTGCCGAACGAAATCAGGAAATTCAGAAAAAGGCGGCAGAGCTTGAGCAAAGTACACGCTATAAGTCTGAGTTTTTGGCCAATATGTCGCATGAACTACGTACACCGCTCAATTCAATTCTGTTACTTTCCCGTTTGATGGCCGAAAATTCGGATGGTAACCTGAATGAAGAGCAGATGGAATCGGCAGCTGTGATCCAAAGTTCGGGAAAGAGCCTGCTGACCTTGATAGATGAGATTCTGGATCTTTCCAAAATAGAGTCCGGAAAAATGGATCTGGATGTACAGCCTGTATATTTTGCCGATATACTGAATGGACTGACGGCTATGTTCGGACCAATCGCCGCGGATAAGCAGCTCGGATTAGAAATGAGCGCCGCGGAGGGTTTGCCGATTCAGCTCGAAACAGACAAGCAGCGCCTGGATCAGATTTTACGTAATCTATTGTCGAATGCCATCAAATTCACAGCCTCGGGTAAGGTTACCTTGCATATTGACCGCGAACAGTCGCAGAGACACCGTATCGTATTTGAAGTGCGCGATACGGGAATAGGAATACCAAAAGACAAGCAGCATCTGATTTTTGAAGCTTTTCAACAGGCTGATGGTTCGACGCGCCGCAAATTTGGGGGCACTGGACTGGGGCTCTCGATCAGTCGGGAACTGGCACGTCTGCTCGGAGGCGAAATCTTGTTGGATAGTGAAGAAAACAAAGGCAGTGTATTCCGCCTTATCCTTCCGGAGCAGATTTCGGGCAACATGCCATCCGTATTTGCTGCGGATTTGCAGCGACCAACGATCGGAGAAACAGACGTTGAAACGCTGGAGCCCGCTGTAGTGGAACAAGATTCACAAGTGGCAGTGCAGGCCGTGGAAAGGATGCCTGAGATTCCTATTCCAGCCGATATTCCTGATGATCGCGATAGCATCGTCGCAGGCGACCGCTTTATCCTGATTGTTGAAGATGATATTGAGTTCGCAAAGATCCTGCTGAAATATACGCGTCAGCAAAACTACAAAGGTATCGTGGTCGTCCGTGGTGATATCGCGGCGGAGATGGTGGCACGTTATATGCCGTTGGCGGTCCTATTGGATATTCAGCTTCCACTTAAAGATGGATGGCAGGTAATGGCTGAGATCAAGGAAAACCCCAAGACTCGTCATATACCCGTGCATATTATGTCTTCTTTACAGGTTAAAAGAGAAAGCCTGCTTCAGGGCGCCATAGACTTTATCAATAAACCGATGGCATTGGAACAGATGGGTGATATGTTCCGTAAAATAGAGGCTGCCCTCACGCGGCATCCCAAAAAAGTACTGATCGTTGAAGAAAATCCCAAACATGCGGCGGCGCTGTCGCTCTTCCTTGAAAGTTTTGACATTGCCTCGGAGATTAAGAGCAATGTAGAAGATAGCATTGTGGCGCTGAGCTCAGACACTGCCGACTGTGTGATCCTTGATATGGGGGTTCCAGACCGTGTTGGCTACGAGACATTGGAGGCTGTGAAACGAAACCAAGGCCTTGAAAATTTGCCGATTATTGTATTTACCGGTAAGAACCTCTCGCAGGTAGAGGAAATGAAATTAAAACGGTATGCGGATTCTATCATTGTAAAAACGGCTAATTCCTATCAGCGTATTTTGGACGAAGTGGGTTTATTTCTACATCTCGTAGAGGAAAATAATGGTCCTTCTACCAAATCGCCGGGTGGACTTGGCTTTTTGCAGGATGTTCTGCAGGGAAAAAAAGTACTTGTAGCGGATGACGACATTCGAAATATTTTCTCGCTAACCAAAGCGCTCGAAAAATATCAGATGACCGTGGTGCCGGCAACGGACGGAAAAGATGCGCTGAAACAGCTGGAAGATAATCCGGATGTGGCGGTGATCCTGATGGACATGATGATGCCCGAAATGGATGGTTACGAAACGATTGCTTCGATACGAAAAGATCAGCGATACGAAAACATGCCCATTATTGCTGTTACAGCCAAATCAATGATGGGGGATAGGGAAAAATGTATTGCCGCAGGAGCGTCTGATTATATATCCAAACCGGTGGATATCGATCAGCTATTGTCTCTCTTGCGCGTATGGCTGTATGAATAATAACGCAATAAATAAGGAGCATGGATAAAAACAAAACCATATTGATCATCGACGATGATCAGAACAATATATTTGCGTTGAAATTGGCTTTGAAGTCAAGAGGTTTTCAGGCGATAGGCAGTCTGTCTGCAGAAGAAGGACTTGCTCAGTTACGGGATCATGGCGGCATAGGTGTTGTGCTCATGGATATGATGATGCCCGAGATAGACGGCTATGAAGCTACCAAGCTGATCCGTGATTCATGGAATGCAAGTGAATTGCCTATCATCGCCGTAACGGCACAAGCTATGACCGGTGATCGTGAAAAATGCCTGTCTGCAGGAGCAAATGGCTATATCTCGAAACCGATCGACATTGAACTGCTTGTGCAGATGATAAGAGAAATAGCAGGATGACCACAGGGAAAAAAATTGTCAGCCAAGAGCAGGTCATGATCCTGATGGAGGATGTGGAGCGTCTCTATGGTTACGACTTTACCCACTATACGAAAGCATCCTTATCGCGGCGGATCAACCAGCTTTGCCTGCTGGATAATTTTGCGAGTTTCGCCGAGCTACGTTATCGTGTTGTCCACGATCCGGAATACGTGCAGCGATTTGTCGAAAAGATGACCGTGAACGTAACCGAAATGTTTCGTGATCCAAGCTTTTTCGCAAATCTTCGCCATGAAATCCTTCCAAAATTGCGTACTTCGCCCTTTATCCGCATCTGGATAGCGGGCTGTGCAACAGGTGAGGAAGCGTACTCGCTGGCAATTTTATTGCAAGAAGAAAATCTATTGCACAAATCATTGATCTATGGCACCGATATCAACCCCTCGGTGCTCGAGCAGGCAAAGAAGGCCGTCATCCCGATGGCAAATCTAAAATCCTATGTCGAAAATTATCAGCTTTCGGGCGGTAAAGCTGATTTTTCAGCGTACTACAGCGCGAATTATAATTGGGTAAAACTCAATTCCACCTTGCGGGAACGTATTGTTTTTGCATCTCACAATCTGGTGAGTGATGCTTCTTTTAATGCTTTTCAGCTGATTCTATGCCGCAATGTGCTGATTTATTTTGATACGCAGCTTCAGGCCAGGGTATTGTCCCTTTTTGATGAAAGCCTCGAAACATTCGGATACCTCGCCTTGGGCAGTCAGGAGACACTGCGCTTTTCTGCGTTGGCACACCGCTATAATCAGGTGGGCAATGAAAAGATATGGCGAAAGGTGAAGTAGACTTGTAGGGGATTTTTACTTGAACTAAATTTAAAAAATAGCCTATTAAAAAAAATAAAGTATCTTAGTAGGATTGGAGGAAAAATGACTAAAATTCTTTTAGTTGATGACCATCGACTTGTGCGAAATGGGATACGCTTGATCATTGATACCCACGACAAGCTCTCGGTGGTAGGTGAGGTCGACAGTGCAGAGGATGCATTGATCTATCTTGAACAAAATGTATTGCCGGATCTGGTTTTAACGGACCTGAATATGCAGGGCATGGATGGTGTAAGTTTCATCCGGATGGCCAAAAAAATATATCCTGATCTTAGGTTTGCTGTGCTTTCCATGATTGAAGATCCGGTTGATGTAGCCGAAGCTTTTCGGAGTGGCGCAGACGGGTATCTATCTAAAGGGGGGGATTATGATGAAATCTTATTTGGATTGTTACGTTTATCTCATGGGCATAAATATCTGATGACCAATTTCGGTCTACGGTTTATGGAAAATTTTGATGTTGAGAATAGCGCGAATGTTGATGTTACTTCACGGCTGTCGCAGTATGAAATCACAGAAAGGGAATTTGCCGTACTGGAACTCATTGCGCAGGGTTTTACCGCTGTGGAAATTGCGGATAAGATCTTTTTGAGCAAACGGACTGTCGAAGGGCACCGTCAGAATCTGATGGACAAAACCAAAAGCAAAAATACAGCCGATCTGATCCGTTTTGCATTTCAGCAAAAACTGCTGAGCTAAATAGCACTGTGAAAAAATAGCCTTTGTTTTGAATCGGGCTTCCATGTAAATGAAAGCCCGATTTTTTTGCGTCTTATGATCGCTTGTGTTTCTAGCATGGAGGCTGGCGAAGATATAGGCCATGTTTTAGTAGGCTGTTGTCTGGATTCTTTTCTACTTCAGCTTTTTCAATTTTACTGTTTTTGTTGATAGGGGTATTACATAGCGATTCAATGGATCTTGGTTTATTCCTTCCACCTCATAATGGCTTTCGGGATTTACATTGAGCAGAATATTTGTGCTGTTATGTTTTGCTTCATTATTGAAGATCAGGGTGACGCTGCGGTCTTTTTGATCGTAATGTAATTCGGCAATTTCTCCGGCATCTGTGGTCAACCAAAGATTTTCTTTTGCCAGGAAGACACGTCCTTTGGAAGCTGTAGTCAGGGCAACCTTGACCTGTTGTTTTTCGGTTTTTAGATTTCCGCTGAAAGCCAGCCAGCCAAATTCGGAATGTTCGACAATGTAGGTTCCCGAATTGACGGCATAACCATAAAAGCCGGTTCCATAATCGCCCGAGATGCCGTCATTGGCCAGTGTGGATGGGTAGGAGTGGAATGCTCCCGGGCCAAAGCCGTCGGCTGTGACATTGGCCAATGCACCCATCATACCTGCATGTCCGATACGGAGCAGGTAGAAATCGTCTGGATGGTCGCGGTAGGCCGTAAGGACGGGAATGGCATTGAGGGCCGAACCATAATGATGCAGCTGCCGCTCGATACGGGAGAGCTTGCCGCCATAGACAAAATCCCAATAACGGCGTGCACTGCCATTGTAACCCCAGTGCGGCACGGTAGGCATGTAAGCAATGATGGCATTGAGCGTCACTTGAGCTTTTTCGTCGAAGCCGAAAAAGCGCGACCAGAGGTATACCTCTTCCTGACCTGTAGAATCCCATGGCATCTCACTCCCGAATGGATAATTGAGGGTTTTCCAATGCTCTGCTCGCTTGCGCATGGCGGCTTCAAGCTTGTCGGCCATCGTTGTTAATCCTTCCTTACGGAGATCATTGAGGACGATAAGGAAGATACTGCCTTCCATTTGACCGAACTGCGCGTAATAAGGCGCTTTTTCGACCATGGCGATACTGGTCTGGTAAGCCCGTTCGAGGTACTTGTCCCAGGTTTCCTCATTGACCAGATTGTTGTAGTTGCGGGCGAGCCTGTACATCACCCAGTGTGCTGCCGCAACATGTGGATAATTGTAGGACCGTCCTATGTCATCGGCTTCCTTTTTGGGCCAGGCAGACCAGGTTTTCCAGTTGATATCCGAACGGTAGGTACCTGCGGGCATTGAATCTGGTTCATAATAAAAAAGGCTTTTGACAACACCATATTTCTTGTCGCCTTCTTTATGCTGGATATGACCGTATAGGGTCTCATTGACAAAACGTTTCAATTTGGCTATTTCCTGTTGATCAGGCTGCAGTACTTGTTTCATCAGGGCGGCAAGCCAGCTTGCTGCTCCGGCTTCATCGCTGAGGCCTGCAAACCAGGCGCTCCTATTTTGGGTGATGGGCTGCTGTTCTTCATAGTCATAGGATATGACAGACGGTGAACGGCCAAAGAGATCCTTGTCATTTTCATACCACTGCTTGGTGGTGAGGAAATGGCCCAGATCCTGTACAACTTCTTTTTCGGATTTGATTACTTTATAGTGGATCGTCTGCGTAATGCCATCCCTGTAGTTGATGGTAAGCCGTGCACGTCCCCAACGGTTGCCCTTCACTTCGTATTCGGTCCATTGCTGAGCTGTGCTTCCTTTTTTTGTCAGGGTCAATGCACCTTTGGGATAGACACTGACACTTTTGACCGCTTTGTTGTGCTTAACAAAAAGTTTGGCGGGATTGTCCATGGGGACAACATATCCGGGAAGTCCAATAGCAACAGGCCTATTGTTTTTCAATAACTCCGATTCAATTTGCCGGATACTTGGCGCGAGGACAAATTTTAAGGCAAAGGTCTTTGAATCATGTGGTTTCAAGAGGGTAGAAGTCGGTGTATTCCATTGTTCTACGCCTTTCCAGTCGGTCTCGGCATAGGCCTTACTGTGGATCATCCATTCATGAAATCCCTCAAAGGTAATACTTCGGGGGGTAGGGTCTGTATTGAGCGGATTGTAGGCTTCAAAACCAGCATTTTTGTAAGGTAATACCAGTAGACTCGGCCCATTGCCATGTAGGCGGTTGACCTGTAGATAACCCGCATCTTGGCCGATATAGGGATCGAAAAAGACATTCTGTGCATGTGCCTGATCGAGGTTTTTCCAATCCATGTTGTTGTTGAAGGGAAGTGGGATACCCAGCGCGCCGATTTCGATGGGATAATCGTTGGGATTTGAAACCTCAAAACTCAGGATCAGATCGCCTCCGTCATCTCGCCAGCTGCGTACAACCTTCAACGGAATATTGTTGAGCGTAGGGCTGATGTCTGCGCTTGCAAGATCGTTTTTTGCCGGATTTATTGGGATGACATGCTTACGGTCTGCCGCCGATGAGTAGGAAGTCCAGGGGGTATCACCCTGACGGCGCAAACTGATATTGATATCACCGATATGAAAAAACTTATTGCGGTCTCTTTTGCTCAGGAGCTCAACAGGCGTATAGTCAAAATCTTTTTCGCCGCCGTTGGGGCGAAAAGAAGATAGCGTCTGCGATGCATTGAGGATAGCTACATGGAGGTTTTTGAGGGTAAAGCTTTTGGCGCCCTCTTCTACACCTAAAGTGGCTTGCTGTGCTTTGACTGCTTTCCATACGGGGTGTTCGTCCTGTTGGCTATATACGCTGCTTGGCAACTGTGTGCATACGAGCGCAAATAGGATCCAATAGCTTTTTTTAAGATTCATTTTTGACATGTTATTGCTCATTTAATACGCCGAAGATCATTGTTCTTACAAAGATGAAGGATTGTACCCTCGATTTATGGGTAGATTTTAACCTTCAATAGCCCATTTTTAACCTATTAGCCCTCAAAATTTGTAATGCGATGATCGAAGTTATAAATTTAATGTTAAATAGACATTTATCGTAGATTTTATTTGTTGTAAAGTTAGTTGAATGGCGATATCGTTTTTTATGTACCAGTAAACTTTGTGTTATCATGAAACATCATTTTTCTTTCGCTATTTTGGTTGCACTGGTTATGTCGCTTACAGGGCTGGTGGCACAGCCGTTGAAACCCTACCAACAGCCTAATGTATTGAATCCACTGTTGCCTGGGTATTTTGCGGACCCGAGCATCAAGAAAATTGCAGATACGTATTATATCTATGCGACCACCGATGGTAATGGTTGGGGAGCAGGGCCATCACAGGTATGGACATCCAGGGATTTTAAGAACTGGACCATTCAACCCATGAACTGGCCCAATACACACTGGTACTGGGCTCCTGATATGACGCAGGGATACGACGGAAGATATTACCTCTATTATAGTCAGCCTGTAGAAATTTTTGGGGCAGTGGCCGACAGCCCCACAGGCCCCTGGGAACCTTTGGTAGCCGGTGGCAAATCGATGATCCCGAACTATATGGTTCCAGGTGTAATTACTCTGGACGGGCAAACCTTTCGGGATGATGATGGTCGCATCTATCTATTTTGGGGAACCTGGGGAATCTACCCCGATCATGGATGTGGGGTGGGGATACTCAACAGGGATATGAAAACGTTCGAAAAAACAGCATTGATTCCTAATACTGTGGCAAAGGACTTTTTTGAGGCGCCCTATATGTTTAAGCGTAAGGGCATCTATTACCTGATGTACTCCTCGGGGCATTGTGAAGATGGTACTTATCGTGTGCAATATGTTAAAAGTAAAATCGGTCCCATGGGACCTTTTGAATATCCATCGGCCAATCCGATATTGATTACAAACGAGGATGGTAGTATTCATGGTCCGGGACATCATAGTATTCTTGAACAGGATAATCGTTATTTCATCGTCTATCACAGGCATAATAACCCACATGCTGGGGGCGGCTTCCACCGTCAGGTTGCCATGGACGAGCTATTCTTTAGGCCTGACGGCGATATTGAGCCGGTGCGGCCCACACATGCTGGTGTGACAGATTTGCTTCCAACAGTTACAGGGCCGGTCGATTTGGCTTTTGGGAAAACGGTGAAGGCCTCCTCTTACTACAATACAGATTTTAGGCCTGCATTCTTAGTCGACAACAACAATGGAACACTATGGCGGGCCAAAAATAATCAAGGACCGGCCTGGGTAGCTATTGACCTGGGTAAGAAGCTGGATATACAGACCATATCCATTCAGTTTGAATACCCGACTTATGCCTATCAATACCGACTCGAAACTTCTGTGGATGGTCTTGCCTGGAAAAGCTTTGTAGATCGCTCGAATAATGACCGTTGGGCAAGTCCTATTGTTGAACATGGCAAAGCTATGGCAAGATATGTTAGATTACATGTATTGAACACGCAAGTGAATGGACTTCCTCGTGGCGTTTGGAACATGAAAGTGTATGCACAAAAGCTTGCGCAACAGACGCTGTGGTCTGCAGCACAAACGATGCCCGTCAAGGAAATAACATTGGGTAATTTAATCCATATCGATGCGGCCAATTACCAGGAGGGGCAACAGGTAAAAGGTATTCAGAATAAAGGGCTACTCGGGGGGATGTTCAGTACAGAACATGCCTTGGCCGTTAAAAATTATCAGGGTAAAAAGGCATTCTTCTTTGATGGAGCTACCGCATTGCGCTCGACTTTCACTGTGCCACAGTCGTTGGCTACAAATAGTTCTTATAGTATTGCGCTATGGGTTAATAATCCGGACATCGCCCGGTTTGAACAGTTGGTTGCCTGGTCGTCGGGGCAGCAGGATCTCAGTAAAGCGATTTTTGGTTATGGTACTGATCCCGGACGTGGGGCCATCACGCATGGCTCCTGGCCTGATTTGGGATATGCATCGGTTCCAGGCGCAAATATATGGCATCATATTGTATTTTCTTTTGACGGCTATCAGGAATCTATTTATGTGGACGGAAAGCTGCAACGCAGGGAAAATAGGATGCTGTTTGTCAGGCCCGGGGATGTTTTTGTCCTGGGAGCTTCGGATGTGCTGGATCAGCATTTTTCGGGCTATGTATCCAGTTTGCAGGTATATAATACGAGCTTGGATGAGGAGGAAGTGGCCAGTTTGGCCAATGAAGTCCCGAAATCGGATTTCTTTGGGCTGCAAACTGACGATTTAAATCTCGGAAAGCTCAGTACTTTGCGGAACCAGGGAACAGCAAAGGATACCTTAGTGGCGCTTGACGATGCGGAGGTGGTGGTAGCGGGAAATAGATTGGCATTGAAAGGTAAGGCTTTTGAAAGTGCGGCGCTAACGGACATTCTTCGTCAGCAGCAGTATACGCTGGATTTTGACTGGTACGACGGCGCTGCCTGGCAGCATGCTTTGTTTGTGCATGATAAAGGAAAAAAGCGCTTTTATCGCAATGGGAAGGCTGAAAAGCGGGTGTTTTCTGAAAAACTGCTGGGGGTAAATAAGACTAGCATTGAACTGGCTTATCCATTTCATTTCTTTCGCGCCTATTCTGGCACCTTAACATCGGATGAGATAAACGCAAAGTTCAGTCAGTGGAAAGCAGGCTTGGCCAATGGGCTGGACGGGTATGTTCCGCAGGTGCTTTCTCCGCCGCACCTGATCAATGCGGATCAGGTATTTGTACAGGTCGAAAAGCAAGCGGGAATGTGGTATCTCTTCCGTTCTGAGGGCGAAAGTTCAGGCTGGAAGCAACAGTCTTACCATCTCTTTAAATCATTCGAACCTGGAAAATCCATCGAAGTTCTGGCAAAGGATGCCTTTGGCCATGTCAGTAAGCCGGTAGTGGAAGGGGTTTCGGCGAAAAGGCCGCAATTGGTACAGCCAGCACACGATGAAAGCTATTCCGCCAAGGATCAGAAAATTCCTTTCTGGGATGGTTATCAATACAGTGAAAGAACCGACAGTACACAGACAGCGCTTTCCTACTTGAATGGAACCTGGAAAATCCAGTCCAAAAATACAAAATGGGGTGATGCAGACCTTCTGGCCCCCTTTGTTTATAAAGAGCTGGAGGGAGATTTCACGCTAGAGGTTAAGATAAGCGATGTGGCAGGCTTGGCCCGCAAAGCACGTACATCAAGTGAAGCCGGTATCATGATTCAACGCGTGGATAGTAAGGATGCCTACATCACCAATTGTATTTTGACGGGATGGAACCTGGGCAATCTTTCGCGGAGCATCGGCCCACAGATTTTTCAGGAAGAGAATACAGGAACCGGCCTAAATTTTTCGCCCTACCTTCAGGTTCAGAAGATCGGTAATTATTTCTTTTTGCGTTGCTCGGGAGATGGCATGGACTGGAAGGATCTTCCCGGAACACCGTTTCTACGCCCCGATCTGAACGGCAAAAGACTGCGCGTCGGACTTTATCAGATTGCCGGTAACAACCAGTTAGGTTATGGTGAATTTGAAAGACTTCGTATCTGGAAGTAAAAATGATATGTCCATAAAAAACGGTATTGAACATTGTTCAATACCGTTTTTTATCGAAAGTTTACTGAAGAAGGATCACTTGGAGTCATTTAGCGCTAAAGAGCTGATCAATGAGTCAGCTTCTTTTTTTTCGATCTGTTTACTGTATGATGCGGTCAGCACTTTATAGCGGATATCCAACACTTTCTCCTGTAAATCATAATCTGTCGTCACTTCCAATACCTTGGTATATTGTCTTTTTTCGGCATCATATCCGAAAGAAAAAAGATCGAGTTCTTTTTTGATACTGCAGCCTTTAAATTAGATGTTTTTCCAGCGATGCCCTATATTGCCGCTCGGATTATACCAGATGATGCAGGAATCAAGGTTCCTTCTGCCCCAGCTAGCTGGAATGGGATGCAGCCCCAGCTTTTTGCGTTGCTCGTTGTAATTGACTCCATATTTTTCGGTAATACATGTTTTGCTGAAATACGACCGCATAGATGGGTAAATGGGCAAGAGTATCACAACGAATGATAATACAATAAATAGGTTCCGAAAAAGGGTTTTGTTCATAAATGGTCTTTTGATGTTGCTAGGCTCGTATATTTTGCACCCGCATTGTATCTGTATACAATGGGTTCCTGTTTTCATTTTAAATATATTAAAAAAATATGGAGTGATCGACCTGTTGTGCGGATTTTCAAAAAAATATAGGGCCTTCTTTTTGTTTTCCAAAAAAGTAAATAGGTGGGGCAAAAACATTCTGAAAAGGTTATTGTTGTAAAAATTAAGGCATAACCTCAGGTAATGAAAATACTTCTTCTAACGATCAGATCTTTTCTCTTTTTGTCCATATTGCTGTTGACAGCCTGTTCGACCTTGATCAACAATGTTCAGGTACATACGTTGACAACAAACTACTGTGCGCCAAATGTGGCCTATACATCAATTCCAATACAGGAAATCGCTGCCTCGGATAGTATCCAGATAAGGAAAATTTTTTCTTACCATGATTTTGTGCTGATCAAATACCTCAATCTTGCAGAACCCATTATCCAGTATTTGGGGACTGCGAATAGTGCTACACTGAAATTGGCGGCAAGGCAAAAGATGACTGAAAGGTACATGCTGTTTGAGACAGAACTGAATGCCATTGCAGCGGAGTTGGACTGTAACGGTGAGCGTATCGATAAGCTCGCAGGATATATAGACGAACTGAATGCGAAAACGCAGACCCGTTTGACGGTGGCTTCTATACTTCTGGGAGCGGTGACAGCGGTTACTGCAACAACGGTCAAAAATGATGGCCTCAACAATGGGTTGAGCATCGCTGGCGGGGTCGGTACCGCCGTATTGGGATTTATGACACTGAACCCAAAAGGCAAAAAGGTCAAGATGCAGCTGCAACGTAATATGCTTGAAAGTATTTGGTATCAAAATAATAAGGCGCAGATCTACCCAAGCTCAGTTTGGGGAATTTTATCCGAGAAAAAATTTAGCAACGCTGAAAACTCGTCACTGATAGAAACAATGCGGCAGCGTTGGCTGCAATATGGTTTGGACGATGAACCGGATAGTCCCCTGCAGCAGCTTTATTTTAAGAATGGTGGAACTTTTGCAGCCGAGGAACTACATGATCTAGCCAATATGCACAATGAATTGCAGGCGACCATACGTTCTATTCAGCAGGATATGCGAAGTTTAATACTGGCCATTCATACACTGGAATGAGGGTAAGGGTTCAATTGGTTAATATTGTACTATTTTCGGCCGTTAAGCAAATTCTTTTTATCTAGGAATACGATTATTCCGTTATTCGTTTATACGGGAATCTCTTCCTCAATAGTGACAGATTGTGATTTTTTAATATTTTTGATGCCTTTCCTATGGAGCCATTCGGTAAAATGATCCGGGTCGTCCGGTATAAAATGGATCACCTTACCATTTTTGAGGAGTAAGGAAAATATACCGCAATTAGCGATGAATTTGATGATTTCATCGGAATGGTGTTTCAATAGCGAAAAATATTCCATTAAGTTTGGTTTTTCTTTAAAAAATAGGTCGGATAAACTATCCAAAATATGCGTTAAATGGCCAATTCAATCGATTGCATAAGTCAATTCAAAGATGTGAAATATTTTTAATATTTCTTCAAAAGATTATAAATTAATGTTGCTTTTTTTTGTTAAACTGTTTTCGCTTGGCTACTTAATCACCGCATTTCTATAGATCTCTCAAAATGATATCTCCAGTAGGTTTCCTGTTTTGATCTCAAGATAGGTTCTGGATCGATATCCAAAAGTAATGGCAATGGTCTTCGATAACAGCTTTTAAACATTTTTACCCTTCTTTTAAATATTCGTTGCAAAGCGATTTTGTTGAAAGCAATAGCTTTGCTTTGTAACCAATTGGCGAAAAGCCAGTTCATTTTAAATAAATGATCCAGTAAATGCAATAGTGAATTTTTAAGGGATGCCACCTGTTAAAGCGAGCTTATTATGTGACCAGATAGCACATAGCGGTGAGCAGATACAGTTAGCATATAAGTAATAAATAACCAATTTGTATAAATAAATAACCAAGTACTCGCCTCAAGGGGCAAAAAGACATTTATCTCAAATAAAGATTATGAACAGAAATTATGTGTCTTCTTTCTTTTGTTTTCCCAAAGAAAGGAATAGGAAAGTGAAATGGTTGTTAATGGCTTCCATTTTAATGGGCATTGGACGACTGTCTGCTCAGGAAAAAGTGATTCATGGAAAGATCATCAGTGATCAAGGAAAACCAATTATTGGGGCATCGATCAAAGTGAAGGATAAAACCCTCAGTACTTCAACAAACGAGAAAGGCGAATTTGTACTCAAACTCAATCCGGGAGAAGTCCTTATTGTATCCAATGTGGGTTATAATCAGGCAGAATATGTAATCGGTAATTCTTCGGAAATCAGTATTCCACTTGTTGCCGCAGAAATTGCAGTGGACGAAGTTGTGGTGGTGGGCTATGGTAAACAGAAGAAGGTCGATCTGACCTCTTCCATCGCTGTTGTGGACACCAAAGATCTGGTGAAAGTACCTGGTGGTACAATTGCTACGCTTCAGAGCGCCGTGCCTGGAGTGCAGGTAACCAATGGCGCTATCCGTATCCGTGGCGTTGGATCCATTAACGGAACCGATCCGCTCTATGTCGTGGATGGGATGATCGGCGGAGCTATGCCGGATGAAAATAATATTGCCAGCATTCAGGTTTTGAAAGATGCCGCATCAAGTGCCATCTATGGTTCCCGTGGGGCCAATGGCGTTATTTTGGTCACCACAAAACGGGGTAAAGCCGGAGAGGTGAAGCTCGATTATAATGCCTTCGCCGGCATCAAAAATATTTCCCATAATATACCTCTGCTGAACGGACAGCAACTGGCCGAATTGATTAATGAGGAAATGTACAATAAGGATCCTTCGCGCAAAGATTATCTGGCCGCGCTGTCTAAACCCTCCGACATCGGGCACGGGTATAATATGATGGACGAATTGCTGCAGACGGGCAATTATCAACGGCATAATCTCTCGGTTTCCGGCGGATCTCAAAACGCCAATTTTCGGCTTAGCGGTATCTATGCGACAGACAAATCCATTATTATTCAAGATAAAAATAAGTATTATGGCGCCCAATTTATCTCTGATTTTACCAAAGGAAAACTCAAGATAGGCGAAACCCTTTCCTTAGGTTACACCCGCCGCAACTGGAGCGACAAAAATATCATCGATGCGCAAAAGTGGTCCTCGACATTACCGCTCTACGATGCCAACAGCAGCACTGGTTTTGCCGGAGCTGGCAATGGAACGGATGTTCAGAGTGCATTGGCAAATGCATACCTCAATAAAAACGTCAATGACAACTTTTCGGTAAACGGCAATGCCTGGGCTACTTATGAGATTATAAAAGGCCTGGTTTACAAATTTAATATGGGGATCGACCTTAGCCGGGTGCGGAATGAGGGGTATATAGGTAACTACTCTGTCGGACAATATCAGAACCATAATCCGGATGAACTCAATATTTCCAGCAGTCAGAATAACCGCTGGTTATTTGAAAACACGCTGACTTATGAAAATAACTTTGGTAAGCATGCGATTTCGGCTTTGGCGGGAATCACTTCAGAAGAATCCCGGTATAATGCTGTCAATGCTGGGGCCCGTGGTTTGCCGAGTCCGGATGTTTTGATCCTTAATTCGGCATCCCTGGCGAGTTCCCGTCTTGTGGGGTCAGGTGTGGGACAGTCTGCCATGTATTCCATGCTGGGACGTGTCAACTATAATTATGATAACCGCTACTTGTTGACATTTAATATGCGACGGGATGGATCGGCCAACTTTAGCAATCAATACCGCTATGGAAACTTTCCTTCGGTATCAGCGGGATGGCGGATCAGTCAGGAATCTTTCATGAAAGCATTTCCTGCGATCAGCGAATTGAAGCTCCGAGCTAGTTACGGGCTTTTGGGTAATTCGGATATTGCACAATATCAGTATCAACGGACAGTTAGTTTCGACCATGTCTGGTATTACCTGAACAATGTGATGGTCACGGGGGCCCTGCCACAGACTCCCTCGAATCCGAATGTAAAATGGGAAAGTCAGTATTCAACTGATCTTGGTCTCGATCTGGAGCTTTTTGATCATAAATTGGCTTTGACAGTTGATTACTATAATAAAAAGACCGAGGACATGCTGATCAATGTACCCATTTCGTTTACCGCAGGCTATGGTAACAACTTTCCCGTGCTGAATGCCGGTAGCATACGGAATCGGGGCTGGGATATCCTGGCTTCCTACAAAGATCAGGTCGGTAATTTTGGCTATCGTATCGGCGCCAATATTTCTTTTGTGAAAAACCGCGTGCTGAGTCTGGGCAACAATAATGAAATTTTATGGGGAAGTATCTCTCCTGGGGGTGAAAACGTCACAAGAACAGCAGTTGGTCGTTCGGTAGGGGAATTTTGGGGCTACACCACCAACGGTTTATATACCAGTCAGGCACAATTGGATGCCGATAAAGCTTTTGCACCCCACGCAGCATTGGGCGATGTACGCTTCAATGACCGAAATGGCGACAAGGTCTTAAATGATCAGGATAAGGATTTTTTGGGAAGCCCAATACCTGATTTTAGTTACGGCTTCAATGCTGATGTAAACTACAACAGTTCGATTGGCACATTTGATCTGTCGATGATGTGGCAGGGAAGTAAAGGAAACGACATCTACAACAATAGCCGCTATTGGGGCGAGGGAATGTACCATTACTACAATAATTTTGCATCGACTCTGGATCGTTATCGTGCGGAGGAGCTTGTCTTCAAAAATCCGGTATCTGGTGAAACTACGGTCTATCCAAAAAATACAGATACTACTATTCCACGCGCTGTACTCGGCGACCCGAATCAAAATTTAAGGGCATCCAACAGGTTTGTGGAGGATGGTTCTTATTTGCGGCTTAAAGTCCTCAACATTGGTTACAGTTTTTCAAGTCCTAGACTTGAACGTTGGAAGATCGACCGACTGCGGTTTTACATAGGCGCAAAAAACCTACTGACCTTTACCAAGTATTCAGGTTATGATCCTGAAGTGGGCTCGGGCGATACACGCTCCAATCTAAGCCGTGGTATCGATGGGCAAACGCCTTGGGGGTTGAGCTTTCCAAATTCAAGAGAGTATTTTATGGGTATTCAATTTACATTCTAATCCCTTATTGACATCATGAATAGAAAATATATAAAACTCGCAGCTGCTGCATTGCTGATACAGTTTTCAAGCTGCAAACCGAATCTGGATCTCTCCAACCCGCAGGAATTGTCGACAGACACCTATTATAAAACAGCAGATCAATTGGAAAATTCGGTCATACCGGCCTACCAAGCGTTAATCGGCCGCACACAGGGTGGATATGCGCGCAGTTTGTATTTCGAGCTTTTGGCTCCTGGGGATGATTACAATCATACCTTCAAATGGGAACCCATGTATCAGGATACCTACAATACCCCTGCGAGCGATGGGATGGCCGCCCAGACCTGGAGAGATTTTTGGAACGGGGTGTTTGCGGCTAATTTAGCCATCGATCGGATTCAGAAGTTTGAAGGCGAAATAGATCAAAATAGAAAGAATAGACTCTTGGGGGAAGCGTATTTTTTGAGAGCACTGAACTATTTGCACCTGAGCATGTTGTTTGGCGAAACCATTCCGCTGATCAATAAACCTGTCGAGACCAACGAAGATTATTATCCGGGCAACGCAGCGGCGGGTGCCGTGTATGCGCTGATCGTGGATGATTTTAAGAAAGCATCGGAATTGTTGCCAACGCGGGCAGCACTCTATGCCGACAGTAAAATGATCGGTCGGGCAACCAAAGGTGCAGCACAGGCTTACCTGGCCAAAACTTATTTGTATAAACCCATCCTCGCAAAAGGACAGGCAGCGGATTTTGCCAATGCTGAGATCCAGTTGAAAAGCGTGATTGATAGCAAGGAGTATCAATTGATGTCTTCCTATAGCGACAATTTTTTGGAGGCGAAAGAAAATAATCAAGAATCTGTGTTCGAGGTACAACTCTACAATGGGCCGGGCTGGCTAGGGGACGATATATCAAGTTCGTGGCGATGGCAGGAAATAGGCATGTTTGATGGTACCGGTGGGGCCTGGTGGAACCTGGCTCCGAATAAAATGGCGCATGATGAATTTGAAGAGGGGGACCCTAGAAAGTTTATGACGCTGTGGTGCGAAAACGGTGCAAAGTTTACACAACTGGACGGTAAGGTGAGCACCTATACAGACTGGATGAAAAACCTGGCAACCAATAAAGATCTCTATGGTACGAGAAAATATTGCCCCGATGTTCAGATTGCGGATTTCGACAATGGCAACAATGACCGGTAAAGATTCCAAAACAGGAAATCTCATCAATTCCGATATGAGCTTTGGTACAATTCATAATCAACGCAATTGTTATTTAAATCTTGATGCCATTTATAAATGAAAGCAATAAAAATAGTGAAAGAGGGACGTGTGGAAATCATGGATATTCCGCAACCGACTGTTAAGGATGGACATGTCCTCGTAAAGGTAGACTATGTTGGATTCTGCGGTTCAGATCTGAATACCTTTCGGGGGTTGAATCCATTGGTCAATTTGCCGGTCATACCAGGGCATGAAATTGGGGCAACGGTCGTGGAATTGGGGACTAATGTGACAACTGATCTTAAGGTTGGTACAAAAGTTACCGTAAATCCGTATTCCAACTGTGGTGTTTGTACCGCATGTAAGAATAATAGGCCCAACGCTTGCCGTTACAACGAGACTATGGGTGTACAGCGCGATGGCGCCATGACCGAATATCTTGTCTTACCTGTTGAAAAGATCATCGCTGGGGGACAGCTTTCATCCAAAGAATTGGCTCTTGTGGAACCTATGAGTGTGGGCTTCCACGCCGTTGACCGAGCATCGGTAACAGACAGCGATATTGTATTGGTATTTGGATGTGGTATGATCGGAGTGGGGGCGATCATTCGGTCAGCATTACGGGGAGCTACAGTCATTGCTGTCGATGTGAGTACTGAAAAGCTCGAACTAGCGAAAAAACTAGGTGCAAAGTATACGATTAATAGCGCTACGGAAGATCTGCTTGCGAGGTTGGATGTGTTGACTCAGTCCATGGGAGCTGATGTTGTTATAGAAGCCGTTGGCCGAAAGGAAACATACCTGGCGGCCATTGCTGCCGCTGCATATACAGGCAGAGTGCTGTATATCGGGTATGCAAAGGAAGCGATTCCTTTTGATACACAGTTTTTTGTCAAAAAGGAACTGGATATCAGCGGGTCGCGCAATGCCACGGCAAAGGATTTTGCTGCGGTAATGAATTACTTGAAAATGAAAACCTGCCCGATCGAAGAACTGATAACGGCTATTTATCGGGCGGAGGATGCACAATTGGCCTTGGAATCATGGTTGAATGATCCCGGACGTGTTTTTAGGCTACTGATCGCGTTTTGACCGAAGCGGCTTTGGTTTTGTGAAAGATCGAATTGAGGGGAGGGTAACTATAAAATATCTTGCTGTTAAATGAAGGATGATGAAACAATATTAAAGCAATATATGTACATTTAGGTGTTCATAGTACAATTTAAATACCTAAAGGAAAAAAATAAACTTCAATGGCAATGCGCAGGAAATTTTTAGCATGTTTCTTCATCATATTGTTTTCACGGGGGCTGTTTGGTAATCCCCAAGATTCTGTTCAGCAGGGATTTGTAGACAAGACGGAACGATTTTTTTAAGAATCGGCTAAAAGGAGTGTCCGGGATTTGGTAATGGACCGTGCAGCCATCCGCCAAAATCGGGTATTGGAGGATATTAAGTTATTGGCGAGCCAATCGCGTTCCTTTCTGCGCAAAGGTTTCGATTCGTTGAACGTGGACCAGGAGCTGAAGGAGCTGATCGTCTTACATGATATTGCAAAAGATGGTGTCTTTGAAAACAAGGGTTCTGCGCAATCATCGCGCAACCTTACAGTGACCTTCAACATCTTGAACGCACTTTCCATAGAGGTAAGGAGTTTAAAACGCGATATGGACCGTTATCAGGATAGGCTCACAAATTATCAGTTGGATCTCGACTCGTTGAGCAATGACCCCGCACTTTTTGTCATCTTTAAGGATTATGAGCTTTAAAAAAGCCTATCAGGCTGGATCACTGGATGATGCCAAAGTTTTGCTTAAGGATGCTGTAGGCAAAGCAAAAGAAGCTTCTGCTTACAGTATAATTCCAGATTGCAATTGTGCGAATGCCAAAAATTACGCACTTAATGCGGTAATCTTTGGAAATAAGGCGTTAAAAACAGCTGATTTGGACAATCTAAAAAAGTGGGCCAAGAAAGCGATGGATATGTCACTGGATGAGATGACAGCCATACCCAATTGCAAATAATTTTGAGCATATTCAATAAACTTTAGGCAGGCTTTGGAAATTTAGGAAATCTTTGCTGAGAGTGCAGCATCGCCGAAATGGATTTAAAAATAGCTAAGTTTATTTGGCGAATAAACAAAAATAAAATACTTAAAACTATTTTACTGAGCTATTGTTCATTAAACCAAAGGTATATAAGGTATACGTCTATTAGAGGATAGTTTTTTGTAAAGGCTAGGTCAATATTGATCTAGCCTTTTTTTTGAATGAGTTAAGAAAGAATCGAGGTAAGTGTAGTTTTTTTTAAGGTAAATTTTTTAATTAGCATGTGATTGTTTAGCTTTGGTATTCCATTAGTCATTATTGTTAATTTATTACCTAAAAATTGTGCAAAGCCAAACTATTATTACTCTACTTATTGTTGGAATAGTCATCAGTAAAACGCTGATAGGCGTACTGATCTACTTTTTAATCCGAAAAAATCGGTTGTTAAAGGTCGAGCAGCTCAAATTGACGACCGCAAACAGTATCCTCAGTGAACAGGCAATTCGTATTCACCATTATAATGAGGAATTAAAAATTGCCGAGAGTTTCAAGACTAAAGTTTTATCGATTGCCTCACATGATCTCAGAGCACCATTTGCATCGGTCGAAATTTTGTTGGCGATTGATGATATTTCTCTAGTTGATAAGGAGGAGCTTAAACTCATCTTTTTAAATCTAAAAGGACAGGTGGTCAGATCGCGTACGATGTTGGAAGAGGTCTTACTATGGACAGAGTCACAACTCCGGGATAAACTTGAAAATACCGAGAACTGTAATATTCGCGATCAAATTGATGCGGTATTGGGGATCTATACGCTAGAAATCCAACGTTTCAATATACAGATCATAAATTCGGTGAATCCGGATTTTTGCGCGGATACACATAAAGGAATTCTCGCTTTTGTGCTAAGAAATGTGATTAGCAACGCCATTAAATATGGACGAGTCGGCGGTAGCATTGTGTTGCAACTGATAGATGATCCGAGCGATCGGTGGGAACTCATCGTCAGCAACGAAGGGGAAGAACTTACGTCGGAAGTCCTCCATAATCTAAATTTTGTCAATAGCTGGGATCGTAAAAAATCTGAGAGCAAAAATGGTGCAGGGTTGGGGATCTCCCTCTGTAAGGATTTGATCAAAAGGATTGATGGAAAAATGCAGTTCGAGAATCAGCATGGTACAGGTGTTTCTGTTCGGATCTCGTTTCCGCGGAAGGCTTATCAGGCTGTCTCTTAATAACAATCTATCTATTGTAAAAGCCCGATATAGATCGGGCTTTTTTTGATGAAAATTTAAATGACAAACTTAGTTTTTCATGAAAGATCGGTTGGTATGAAAGATCCGAAAACCAATTATTTTGCGACTTTTCCAAACGAAACACACATCAAGGGTGTTGAACAAATTTTACTTTTTGATAGCCTCTAGCATAAAAAGTCCTTCAGTCTCGAAAGGGAGTTCAAGAATACGATTTTGTGCATCCATATCGACTTCAATAGAACCAAATCCAACTGCTTCCAATAGTTCGACGTCTTTAGCAGGACGTGGATGTGCACTGATGTCCAATGCCGATTTGATGGCATTGATCTGATCGATAGCGCCCGATGGGCATTCATCGTGCCTTTCGGTACTAAAGACCGTTTTCCCAAAATCGGCATCCAGGTTGATCAGTTTTCCGCCCGGCTTGAGTACACGTTCCATCTCGCGGTAGCATTTTTCAAGATCGGGGATGGTCCACGTCATCAACCTGGTGAAGACGAAGTCAAAGGTGTTGGCTTCAAATTGTAGTACTTGTGCATCCATGACCCGATAGTCTACGCGAAGTTCTAGTTCTTGGCTGACGAGTTTTGCATATTCAATCATCTGCGGGGAGAGGTCAACGGCAGTAACTTCAAAACCGGCAAGGGTCATAATGTTGGCGAAATATCCGGTAGCAGTACCAACCTCAAGTACTTTATTGCCCGCAGTTTGGCTACGGATGGACTTGAAAAACGCTAGCCAGCGTTCGGTCTCCGGCCGGGACCAAGCTTCATCCCTTTCCTTGCGCCAGGAGCTACTACGGTCATTCCAATATGCTGTTATTCTTTTAATCATCGTAATAATGTTAACGGGTACAAATTTATCCATTTTATCAGCAACAATTGCTGGAATTTATGTCATATCTCCGATCAGCTTATTTTGGATTTTTATTCTGCTTGCCTCAGCTGCGAACATAAATATCACCCAGCCGTTGCACCAACGTAGTAATAAATAATAAGCAATACCTGTTGAATATTACACGATGACGTGGGTGATTTTGCTCAGGAAAACAAATTTTTGCTGTTTTTTGATTGTTTCAGTTCATCAATCGTCCGGTTGTATCGATCATAAATGACTTTTTCAGGCTCAAAATTTGGATTAGGTTTCCAATATTCTTCGATCTGAACCGTATTTTCCCTTAAGGTGGTCTTTGAGCTCAGTAGTGTTCCTTTTCCATGGACTTCGTTTATGTCAACAGGGGTGATGGAGGAAAAATGTTTTTCTAGCATTTTCGGGATTTTTCGAAAATTGATGCAATTTTCGAAAATAACGACCTTTTTGCTTGTTTTTATCAAGGGTAAGAGAACTTTCGCTATCCATCCTGGCTTTTCTGACGCGATTTGAAATGCCGGTTGTGTCAGATAAAAGTTGAACTGCGCCTGGTCGTCGCTGTGGTAGTTGCTGTAGATAATGGTCTCGATAATTTCCCAGGAGATAAATTGGGTTGTTTTTAGCAAGGGGATTTGATAGTATAGGCCTTTATGATCGGATGTTACACTTTCCTGTTGGGCAATCTGTCGTGTTATGGTTTTTTCGGATACTCGAAATCCAACGGTCATACCGTACAGGATAATACCTGGAAATAGTATGAAAAGTCCGGAAACGACATAAGCTCCCACAACTTTGCTGTTATGAACCATCATCAATATGATTAAAGCTATTCCGATGCAGATAAACAGCCCAAGTAATAATTTAATGACTAAAAGAGGGTTAAACTTCATTTGCTCAAAGCGCGTGATTTTTAGCTAAATGTACTAAAACTTCTTGATGTTTTAGAAAACGTTTGAGCGTTTTGAAAAGAGGCAGTTCGTTGCTGGTATGTCAATAATTAGTATATTTGCTGCACTAGCGATACATGAAAGCGAAACAATTGATATGGATTCTACTGCCGCTGATGCTCCTGCAGAGCTTCTCGTCGGTATGGCTATGGACTGTTTTTGAATTTAACAGAGATTATATCGCTAAGAATGAGTGTATAAATCGATTCAACGAAAAGGCACTTTCCTGTAGAGGACAATGTATCTTGATGAAGAAAATGCGTGAACATGAGGATAAGGAACAAAAGAACCTGGAATCTCGTATAATCGACGTTGTATTTATCAATAATCAGCAATGTTTTAACCTTGATATCGCTTTTTTTGAAGAAGCGGCTGCGGAGACCTTACTTCCAGCATATCAGGCAAACTATAGCTATAGACCAATTTTCACTATTTTTCACCCACCTTTGGTTTAAGTCATTTTGCTTTTCGTACGGGCTGTCGGCATGTTGACTGATGGCAGGTACTGTCTATTTTCAAAAGATTTAAATCAATACATATGAATTTATATTCCCGTGTCGGGACTGTCGGGGGCGTAATCTTACTGCTACTCGCGTTTTCAGTTACTTTTTCAACTTCATCCTGTACTGCCGACCATTCAAAAAAGAACGGTAAGAATGCTACGGATTTTATCCTGCCTGAGGAGTCCGATCTGGTCTTTATAGCGGATACTGTTTGGGATGTTACCAATTATACCGTATATGCGGATGCCAAACTCAACAATAAATATCATACCATTTATCTGCGTTTAAGAGATACCTCGGGAATTCCGATCAATGACAAATCCCTTGATTTTTATCCAGAAATGAGTATGGGACGTATGAAGCATGGTGGCCCCTTTGAGCATCCCGTCGCGCTCGGCGACGGCTGGTATAGAGGCCCAATGGTTTTTATTATGGCAGATATCCCGCAGATGGGAAAGGGTTGGCAATTACATACGATACGTAGTCACAATCGCATAAAAGATACACTTGCCATCAAGATTCCGGTTACTGCAGTAGCAACCATGCGAACAATGAGCTCAGGAACCAGAGATGATAGTCGCGTATTTATTTCCTGCCTATTGCCTGATAGCGTAAAGCAGGGAAAGCACCCGATCCGATTTTTAATGAATAAAATGGATGGTCATCATTTTCCGGTATTAGATCATTATGTCATTAAACTAAAGACCAATAGGTCTACTACGGAAACGGGGGCTTCGGAAAATTTTGCTGCTGAAAGTACAGGTAATGGTTACTATGAAGGCACTGTTAATTTTTCTATGCCTGGTCGTTGGGAAGTCATTGTCGAACTATGGAAAGAGGGCAAAAAATCAAATCAGGATGATATAAAATATCTAGTGCAGGTCATTTAATACAAACAGAATTTATTTTACCAATATACTTAAACAATAAAAGTGAAAAAGAGAATCAACGTAATTCTAGGCTGTTTCGGTTTTGTAGCTATACTGGCGTGTAGCGGAAATGAGGGTACAAAAGTCAAGAAAGAAGATCGTGCCGAGCAACCTTCCGTAGCTGAGCCTGCGGCCATGCTCGATTATAAAACAGCGGGATCCAAAGGTGTAGGAACCATTACGTCCTTTGAACACAAACCCTTTGATGCGCAGCTTGCAAATAGGGGTGTAGAACTATTTGTGTCGAAATGTGAATGTGCCATAGTTTTGACCGCACATTAGTAGGGCCATCATTGGATGCTGTCATCAAACGTCGTACCCCGGAGTGGATTATGAACATGATGTTAGATCCGGCAACCATGCTGGAGAAAGATGCCGACGCAAAAGTACTTAGCAAGGAATATGGTTCACCAATGATTAGTTTGGGCTTGAAGCAAGAAGAGGCACGTGCCATTTTAGAATATTTGCGTGAACGTAATAGCACAACAAAATAGATCGGATCAATGAAGTTTCAGCGCTGTAGATGGTGGTTTTGTATGACAATGGCTTGGGCAATATGTGTGCAGGCAACCAATCTATTGTGGGCATTTATTGAATTTGAGTGCAATCGCACGTATATCGAGCAAAATCTCTGCGTCAATCGTTTTGAACCGGCAGTGAGCTGCAAAGGTTTCTGTTTCCTCAGCGAAAAGACGGTTGAACAAAAGGATGTGAACAATGTGCTTGCCAAAATGAAGGGGGTGGAAATATTGGTCTTTGTGCAGTATGTGAAGGAAATCTTGCTGTGCTATCCAATAGTACCTGCTGTGAAGACTGTCTATCCGAAAGACTTTGTCTCTGATACCTTCGGAGGTATACTACCTAAAATTTTTAGACCGCCTATCATTTGATTATTCTACAAATATTTTTTTACAGAATAATCATAAAGAAATGGTAATACGAAAAGAGAAACTAGATTTTCTAAAATTAGAAGATATTGATTCCACTTCGAAGGGAATCGTTATTATGCCTATAGCAGCTTTTTTACAAGCTAAAGCAAATCAAAATACGCTCCATCTAAGATCTTTTTATACCCTTTTGTTTATCAAGAGTGGTGAACTGTCTATGGTAGCGGATCAGAGCGTACAGATTATAGCTGCCCATGATATAATCAGCATAAATTCAAATTGTGTGTGTAGTTTTCAGGCAGGTTCGTCTGTAGAAGGATACAGTGTCTTATTTACAGAATCTTTTTTCATGGAAAGGCAGAACACTGCCGTAAGAAACTTCTTTCATTTTTTAAGGAGTAGATGTAAGCACGCTTTTGTGCTCTCGAAAGAAGATATGATCAGTTGTCTACATATAGTAAGTTTGATGGAAACTGCTTATAATTCAGTTAAATTGAGTGCTCACGGTGTATTGAGCCGCTACTTAACCATGTTGCTCCAGATTTTGGGACGGCAAATCGTGGTCGATCATGTAGTTGTAAAGCAGGAGGATGATGACGATAAAATCCGAAGTTTCGAATCTTTGGTTGATAGTCATTATGCGCAGCAGCGTTATCCGTCATTTTATGCAGCGCAATTGAATATATCGATCAACTATCTTAATCGGATTTGTCGAAAAAAAAGATCGACGAGCTGCGGTACTATTATCCGTGGACGCATACTATTGGAGGCCGAGCGATTGCTTTATCATACTTTTAAAACGGTAAAAGAAATTGCCTTTGAACTTGGTTTTGAAAATGTACCATATTTCAGTACATTTTTTAAAGCAAATAAAGGAATGAGTCCTGAGGAGTTTAGGAAAAATTGTTGATGTAAATATCACTAAAAGCCTTTTTCATGTAGTTGAAAAAGGCTTTATGTTTATTTTTTCTTTTCTGATTTTTTCTTACCATCAACAGGTAAATCCAATATAGCCATTAATAATAGATAATAACCTTTTTCCAATCCTATTTTTTGTGCTTTTTGGTGTATAGTGTCCATATCTTTAGTCAATTATTGTTTAAATTCTATTTTGCTATTTGGGTAAACAGAATCAAATGCTGTACCCAAAAGCTTCCCTTGGCCAGTTAACCGTATTTTTAGGGTGTAAATAACGTAGCGCATTCACTTTGTGAAAAAAAAATACGGACTGCTCAAGTATTTAATGCAGTGAACGTATCGGACGTATCCGCAGTGAGATGTAAAAAGTACATGAACGTCATTGCTGTAAAACATTTTCAAGGCCAGTATTGTCATACTTCCAATTAATAATTAAAACAGGTATTTATGAAAAAGATAATTCCATTTGCGCTCATGTCGAGTTTATTGGTGCTCGTGTCGAGCTGTGCAGCAATTGAAGGTATATTTAAAGCTGGTGTATGGTCGGGCATCTTATTGGTTGTTGTCGTAGTCGCTATTGTCATTTGGTTGGTGAGCAAGCTGTTTGGCGGATCAAAATAATGATATGAAATAGGATTTTCACTAATTAGGGACTTATTGTTTTTCGACGAGATATTTCCAGTAACGTTTGGGAACATGTCTTAAGTGAAGCTTCAGGTTTTTGCGTGATTCAATAGAGGTATTCTTAAAATAAGTCTTCCAGAGATGCTGATAATCTTTTTCTTGAGGATCGAGATCCACTTCTAGCTGATATGGATCTTGAACCTCATGTGTATTGTTGTTGGATACCTCCAAGATATTTTTGCGATCATAATGGAAGCCATAGTTTCGCCGTATATCATAAATTAACCAGCACTGGTCGGCAAATCGGTTTTTAAAGAAGTCTACAACCAGGGGAATCACATTGAAATCGGGTTCAACGATGGCTGTGTAGAGATTATCGTTAGACTTGACAAATCGGATAAAAGCCTTCATGCGGTGTCGTTCGCGGCTGATCTTTTTGATCGTCTGATGGATACGGAGTACAGGTGGGTATCCATAATTGCGTATATCCAATTTTCCCCTTCGAAAAAGTTCGATGATCAACCGAAATCCATTGAGCCATTCAGATTGATTATCGGACAAAAAGTTATGATAAAAAATTTTTGTTTCTTGTGCTCCGAGTATCTTTTCCATTCCCACTAAAATGCGCATGGCTTTTTTTACATCAGTATGAACCTGTCGCTTCTCCGAAAAAATATTAATTTCCATAGACTTTTCTGTTGTGGGAATGCTATCAAATTCTTTCCGTTCAAAGGCTTCAAATACACAACAGAGGTATCCGGAATAACTTCCGTCAAAAATATAGTCCATTAGAAAAGTGTTAGCTGTGTATTGGAAGCCGTGACCAGTGTACGCGGGTTACTTTCAAGAATAGATTTTCTGATTTTTTCGGGATAATGGAAGCCTCCTGCTATGCATGTATCTTGGCAAACCATAAAATATTTGGCGCGATTATAGGCAATTCCTATTTTTCGAAGTTGATATTCCTTTAATTTTCCATATTTGCGCGACTGTACAATTTTGTTTGCGGATTGCCTGCCAATACCGGGGATTCGGATAATCCACTCATACGTAGCGCTGTTGATGTCGATGGGAAAGAATTGTGGGTTGCGTAGCGCCCAAGCAAGCTTAGGGTCTATTTCTAGATCGAGATGTTGATGCGTGCTGTTGAGTATTTCATGAAGCGAAAAACCATAAAACCGAAGTAGCCAATCCGTCTGATAAAGTCTGTTTTCACGTACAAGAGGTGGTGATGTCCCAATTTGGGGAAGGTTGGAATCGGTCGCGTTGATGGGAATATAACCCGAATAATAAACCCGTTTGAGATCGTAATCTTTATAGAATGTATTGGCGGCCTGCATAATCTGTAGGTCGCTCTCTGGAGTTGCTCCAATAACCAGCTGTGTACTTTGGCCTGCTGGTACAAACAAGGGTGTTTTCTTCTCTTTTTTTCGATCCTGCCGAAGGTTGAGGATTTCATTTTTAATAATCGCTAGAGGCTCGCGAACGGATTGATGATCCTTTTCGGGAGCAACTAGCTTGAGTCCCTCCTCAGTGGGAATTTCGAGGTTCACACTCATCCGGTCAACATATAGACCTGCTTCTTTTAATAACGATTCACTCGCACCCGGAATGGCCTTGAGATGGATATAACCATTAAACCGTTCTTCCGTCCGAAGTTTCTTGACGACCAACATTAAGCGTTCCATGGTATAGTCGGCAGATTTGAAAATACCCGAACTTAAAAAAAGACCCTCAATATAATTACGACGGTAGAAGTTCATGGTCAATTCGACAATTTCCTTTACCGAAAATGCTGCCCGTTGTACGTCATTGCTTCGTCGGCTCACACAAAATGAACAGTCGTAGATGCAATAATTGGTCATTAAAATTTTTAGCAGGGAGACGCAGCGACCATCTTCGGTGTAGGTATGACAAATGCCACTAGTCGATGAATCACCTATACCACCACTATTTTTTCGTTTACTTCCGCTTGAACTGCAACTTACGTCATATTTAGCGGCATCAGCTAATATTTGCAATTTATCATCAAAACCAAACATGATTTATTCTCTAATATTTTGATGTAAAATTACTAATATTATTAGCATTAAGAGTGCGTAAAATTACTTGATTTGCCTTTTTTTATTCGTACTTTTCCCCTTTCACTACCCAAGATAGCCTGAATTTGCTGAAAAAATAAACGATTTTCTACAGGATACTGTTCCTTAATAAACGACATATTATGGCAGAGAATAATTTAAATAACAAAGAAGCTTTAGATAAGCTTAAAGCAATTGTAGATCAAATCGATGTGGGAACAGTCTGTTCATTCCCAGCTGAATCGGAGTACCCGCATGGGGTTCCAATGAGTAGACAAGAAGTAGACGAAGATGGAGATATTTGGTTTATTTGTTCTGCTGAGAGTGATACCTTTAAGAATATTGCACAGAACCCAAAAGCTTCCTTATTTTATGCGGACCCAAAACACTACACCTTTCTAAGTATAAATGGTAAAGCGAGTCTTTCGCGAGATCAGGAAAGGATAGATCGTTACTGGAACAAAATGATGGAAGGATGGTTTGAGAAAGGTAAGGAGGATCCCAATATCCGATTGTTGCGTGTTACGCCTAAAGATGCTCATTATTGGGATTCAGACTCCAATATGATTGTCAACCTGTTTAAGATGCTAAAAGTTAGACTAACAGGTGAAACGGAAGATATAGGTAAAGAAGGAGATCTGAATATTTAAGTTTCTTAACTGAAGAATTTACAGCAAATACAAGCTCCTCAGCGTTAAAATGAGGAGCTTTTTATCGTAATCAATAAACTGCTTACAGTCTTTACGCGTTTCCTTTAATTACACGCAGAAGCACTGCAATGATAGCGATAACCAAAAGAATATGAATTAGCCCTCCGCCAACAAATCCGCCAAAAAAACTGATTGCCCATATCAGGACCAAAATAATAGCGATAGTATATAATAGATTTCCCATAGTAATGATTATATGTGTTTATTGAATAACAATATTTATCCAGCGATGGTTTACTATTTTTTTTCTTTTTTCCACTTACGGATTCTCCCGACGGCATTTTGATAAGGCGAAGCGGTGTTAAATTGAATCATTCTGCCTAAGGTCCATTTTTCATACCAATTTACACCATAAAGCTGCATGTTTGTCTTTTGCTCAAGGAGTTCCATAATTGTTAAAACAGTTTGATCTAGTTTTGCGCACAAAGTCGTAAAATCGAGGTCGGCATAATCCTGGTAAAATTTTTGAGCAAGTTTGCCTAGCTCATTCCATTTAAAACCAGTCTCCGGAAAATCAACCTCTTTGTCATCTTCACTTTTTTTATTCCATTTGAGAACCAGCTCACCCCAGCCAATTAAATAGGAAATTAGGTTATTTATACTCATTACTGTTCCTTTAGCATGACCCTGGAGTATAAGAAGATTAGTTTGACCGATTGGAATATCGGAAAGTTCACAGACAAGCTTGCTGTAATTTGTACGTATAGCTTGAAGGAGTTCGTCTTTTGTGGTTGGTATAGCCATGGCATAAATGTGAATCATGCATAAGATACAGATTATTATGTAAAATTGAATCGCTCGGGATGGAGTTGTAGAGCAGAACGCGTTCAGAAGCTCGCAATAGACAATGTTTGACAATGCCCTTTGTTTTAGTCTGATAGCTTTTTTGAATATATTACTGGAATTGAAAAAACTAAGCCTTTAAAAGTGTAAAAAATATGGTTTAAGTAGTTTTTTTTGATAAAATTTATTGTTTTATTGTGATCATGTTGTGTTTTATTCTGTTTATAGCGAATATTGTTGTAAGCATTTAAGTGGTGTTTTTCAAGGAAAAAATACTGTATGAAATGTGCTGCCGATGAAATAATAAACTGAAAAATTGATACAAACATGAAAAAGATTTTATTGTTAGTGACTGTGGTTATGTTCGCCGTTACGGGCGCATTCGCTCAGATTCATAAACCTGTAAAATGGACTGTAGCCAGCAAAAAATTGAACAACAAGGAAGCTATGGTTTACGTGAAGGCTACCATTCAAGATGGTTGGCACATTTACTCTCAAAATGTAAAAGACGGAGGACCAATTCCAACATCCTTCAATTTTGGTAAAGCCGCAGATTATGCGTTAGTAGGTAAGACTGCTGAACCAAAACCAAAGATTAAACACGAAGAGGTTTTCAAAATGGATGTGGGATACTTCACAAATGAAGTGATCTTTCAGCAAAAGGTTTCGCTCAACAAAGGAACTGCAACAGTAAAAGGGACAGTGGAATGGCAAGCTTGTGACGCATCACAATGTCTTCCTCCAGATGAATATGCTTTTGCTGTAACGATCAAATAATGTCATAAATAACAGCAATTAACCATCTAAAGCGATTTGGTGCTTGGGATAATTGATAGAAAAAGGAAAAATTAAGAATAAAGGCTAGGTGTGATTACCTGGCCTTTTTGTTTAAAGGGCCTTTTGGTATAAAAAATAGACCCTTTGGTATAATATGTTAAATCTATTTTTTACGGAATTTTAGTTTTGCTTAAATGGATTACACAAATTTACTTCAGCAGGCAGACCTTTTTTTAGTGCAGAGTTATCGCGATAACCACAATCCACAGCTGTGTTTTCACACCATTGATAGGGTTCGTGATATTGTAGATGCAGTAACGACCATAAGTGAAAAATATATCCTGACGGCCGAAGATAAATTCGTCGTAAATTGTGCCGCTTATTTCCAGGATATTGGTTATCTATTTGAAGGGGTAAAAGGAACCCGGCAAAAGAGTATATCGTTAGCGCGTTGTTTTCTACAGGAGCATTTTGTTGTAGAGTCGGTAATAAAAAAAGTTGAAATGTGTATTCTCGCAACAAGGCCCTCGAAAAAACCGGAAAACCTGCTGGAAGAAATAGTTGTGGATGCAGTTTCTTTTCATTTAGGAAGTAAAAGTTTTGTTGATCTTAACCAAAGGATGTATCTGGAGGTAAATTATAGAAAGAATCAGGTGATTGATGAACGTATCTGGTGTGCACTGACCCTTGCCTTCTTGCGAACCCACACGTACTTTACGAAGGAAGCGCGCATATTGAAGGAAAGTATAAAGAAAAATAATATAGCCTATTTTGTGAAGTTGCAAATTACAGGAAAACAGTTATTGGTCTAATGTAATGGTGTGTTTTATGGTAAAAATGATAAAGATAGATCGATTAAAGTTGAAGCATTGTACACTAGTTTGTTTTTTGATCATGGGATTGTTCGGTTTCAAGACCGCATGTTACGGACAAATGGGATTTGGACTTCGGGGTGGTGGTAATATTTCGCGTGCAAGTGGGAATGCGTTTGGCGCCAATAGAATGGGATATCAATTGGGTGGAGATTTGATATTTGGGCTTAATAGCAAGATGGATATTCAAGTTGAACCTAGCTATAATTTAACCCGAATTCGTGTCAATGACAACACAGCCTCCCTTCCTGGAGGTTTGTCCAAAGGGACCCGTTCGCTGAAATATCTCAACACTCCGGTGTACCTTAAAGTTAATTTTACAAGAAAATTTTCCATCCTGGGCGGTCTAGACCTTAATATGTTGCTCAATGACGATGCTTATAAACTTAATGATGGAAAACCAGCGTTCAACAGTCGTACACGGATTGGTTACGCATTAGGGATAGACCTTGGCGCGCTGTATTTTAGATACCGACAGTTCAAAAAGAATAATAAAATCGTAGACAACTGGGATGCACATATTGACCAGTATCAACTGGGATTTAAAGTGCGTTTGTTTTAAGCGAATAGATCCACTGGTAGGTAACCTTTACAGACTTTCCTGTGCTGTAAGCTGAGCCGCTCTGATTTTGCTACATCAGGCGGCTTTAACTTTTTTATTGATTAACCATTTGTTGTGGAGATGTTTATTGCTGGATATCAAGGATATTTCAATATCTTGTGTAGACAAACCAATAGTTCCTTCCGCTAAATTCGGGACGGCAATAAATTATAAACGAATGGATAGAAGAAGTTTTTTTAAGAAAGCCAGTTTAGTTGGCCTGGGCGTATTGGTCAGCAAATTTCCTGTATGGTCAAATACCGTATTTGCCTGGGATAAACCTGTTCACAACATTCCAGAGGAAAAAGGTCTCAGCAGGCAATGGTTTGATTCGCTGTATGAAAAGGGTAAAAAAATTACTTATCGAAAAAGTAAAAATGAGCTTCGGTACATTGGAATGCCTGTGGGTGGTTTACATTCGGGTACGGTCTATATAGGAGGTGATGGTCGGCTATGGTTGTGGCAGATATTTAATACGGCTTACGATGGTGAGCGTGAGGGGATAGAGCCCAAAAATGTACAATGGAACAATGGAAAAGAATTGGTCACTGTGCGGCCGAGGGATGGATCTGCTTATATTGAGCCTGCTATAGCAGACAACCTGCGGACTATGGAACAGGGCTTTGCGATTTCGACCTTAGTCGATGGAAAGCAGGTTATCAAGGAGCTTAGGGAAAACCACTGGGATGAGGTTGCATTTGAAGCAACATATCCAACATGTCGAATAACCTATAGCAGTATCGATTTTCCATTGGATGTGGTGTTGGTCGCCTATTCGCCATTTATTCCTTTAGATCAGGACAATTCTTCGTTGCCACTTACCACAATACATATCGAATTGCAGAACAAGGGCGGCGCGCCAGTCGATGTAACGGTTACGGGCTGGATGGAAAATGGCGTACATAAAGGACGGAAAGATTTTGATACTGTAAACAAACGCTCTTTCCTAGCGGAACATGCCGATACTCAAGTGTTGCTTTTTAGTTGCGATCAGGTTCCTACTCAAGCCATGGAAGCTGGCGACCATGGATCAATGGCTTTTACCTGTATTGATATCGAAGCGCAACCCACGACGAGGTTACAGGAATGGCCTGTAAAACCGCAGGAGGTAAAGGCGGATAGGGTGGATTCGACCGTCGATTTTTCGGATTTGCAAGTAGGTGCCTTTACGGTAAAACGGACAATAAAAGCGAAGGCGACAAGCCAAATTTCTTATGCAATATCTTGGTATTTTAACAATCCACACCCTAAACTGAAACTTCACCTCAAGGATGCGCAATCGGGTTATTGGTATGGTGCCAGGTTTAATAATGCGGCCGAAGTAATCAATTATTATTTGAACAATCGTGAAAAACTCGAGAGCGAAACCATGGCATGGCAGCAAACCTGGAATGATACAACACTGCCTTACTGGTTTATGGATCGCACTTTTGTCAATATAGGCACACTGGCCACAGCAAACACCATGCGTTTTGCTTCGGGAAGATTTTGGGGCTGGGAAGGAGTAGGGGCATGTGCCGGTACCTGTACGCACGTTTGGCAATATGGGCAATCCATGGGCAGGATATTTCCGGATCTTGAACGTAATTTACGTGAAGTGACGGATTTAGGTGTTGGCTTTCAGTCTGATACCGGTGCCATCATCTTTCGTGCTGAATATGAAAAAAGACCAGCTATTGATGGGCAGGCTGGTGTTATTCTACGCTTCTATCGCGATCATCAGATGAGCAGCGATAGCGAATTCCTTAAGCGAAACTGGCCTAAACTTAAGAAGGCAGTTCAATTTGTTCTTGATCAGGATAAAAACAAGGATGGTATGACCGATACGCCAATGGAAAATACACTCGATGCGGTCTGGGAAGGTGAAATTGCCTGGATTGTCGGGTTATGTCTCGCAGCAATACAGGCTGCTGCATTGATGGCGAAGGAAGTAGGTGATAAAACCTTTCAAAAATTGTGTTTGGAATACGTTAGGAAGGGATCTGAAAATATGGATAGCAAACTCTTTAATGGAGAGTATTATATTCATCGTCCCGATATGCTGCAGGGGCGAAAGATGCTAGGCTCTTATAATACCTGTCATATTGACCAGGTGTATGGTCAGGCCTGGTGCAGACAAGTGGACATGCCGGGGGTCAATCGTCAGGAGAATGTTGTGTCTGCATTGAAAGCACTCTGGAAATATAACTTTACCATGGATGTTGGTCCCTATATAAAAACACATCTTGGCGGAAGGCCTTATGCCTTGGCTGGGGAGGGGGGCATGGTCATGAACACTAATCCAAAGAATGAAGACAAGGCTTATGGGGACAATACTACCTGGCAATTAGGTTATTTCCATGAATGCATGAGTGGCTTTGAACATCAGGTCGCGGCACATATGATGGCTGAAGGCATGGTTGACGAAAGTTTAACATTGACAAGGGTGATCCACGATCGCCATCATGCTGCCAAGAGAAATCCTTTTAATGAGATTGAATGCAGCGATCATTATGCACGTGCCATGGCAAGTTATGGAACCTTTATCAGCGCCTGCGGTTTTAGTTATCATGGGCCGAAAGGGCAGATTGGATTTGCCCCTAAGTTAGGAAAAGCAGATTTCAAGGCGCCTTTCACAACAGCAAAAGGATGGGGGACATATGCCCAGAAGCGAAAAACTAAAGGGGTATGTCAGTGTACACTGACCTTGAAATATGGTCAATTGACGCTCAATGAATTTCATCTAGGTGATGCGGATGACCTATCGCTCAATAAAAAACAACTCATTGTAAAGCAAAATGAAAGGTCGATTGAACTGGTTGAGCTGAAACGCACCGATGGGCGTCTGATCCTTAGTTTTAAAAAGCAAGTCATGCTAAAAAATGGAGATACACTAACAATACAATGGCTATGAAAAAATGGATAAATAATTTGCTTCTTTTCATGATGTTTGCTGTGATGGTCGCTTGTGAATCATCGCCACGTCATTTGGGTGATCCGCCGTTAAAACCAGACTGGAAGGATTTATTTTCGCAGCAATTACCTTTGTTAGGTCACCGCAATTGGATATTGATTGTTGATGATGCACGAAGAAGTATTTGCGAAAATGGATAAAGCAGCACAGCTTTTTGGTGTTGTCGTACTGAAGACCGAGTCAACTCTGCCTTACAGTTCCTTGTTTATCGAACTGGACTGCAAGTATTGGGATGCTGATCGTGAACGTATCTTGAGGCAACGTCTTGCTGATCAGGTGAAATGAAACTTATCTTAATCATTGATAAGTTTTTAATGGCATTTGGAAGACTTTTGGTTTAGTGCTTACAATAATAAAGCAACAGTGTTGCATTTAAGTGTTATTGTTTTTACATTTGTGAAAACGAAATTACTATGAGCAGCATTTCCCAAAAAACTAAATTGCCTGTCACCGTTTTAAGTGGATTTTTAGGCGCAGGAAAAACAACACTATTGAATCATATTTTACACAATAAGGAGGGTAAGAAAGTGGCCGTCATTGTGAATGATATGAGTGAAGTGAACATCGATGCACAGGCTGTTGAGCGCGAAAATGTACTTTCGCGAACGGAAGAAAAATTAGTAGAGATGAGCAATGGATGTATTTGTTGTACATTACGGGAGGATTTGATGGTGGAGGTGGAGCGACTAGCGAAAGAAAACCGCTTTGATTATCTTCTTATCGAAAGTACTGGTATTTCGGAGCCTATCCCTGTTGCCCAGACATTCAGTTATGTTGGTAATGATAATGCGATTGACCTGTCTACATTCAGTTATATTGACACCATGGTAACAGTTGTGGACTGTTTCAACTTTGCCAAAGATTTTGGAAGCGCCGACACCTTATTAGATCGGAAATTAACGGATGACGACTATGATAATAGGGCGATCGTAAATCTGTTGACTGATCAGATCGAGTTTGCGAATGTTATCATTCTGAATAAGGCCGATCTGGTATCTGAGGAAACTTTGGGTACCCTGGAGGCTGCAATTGGGCGGCTCAATCCAGGTGCAAAGCGTATCCGTACACAATTTGGACGCGTTGATCCCTGGGAAATTATGGGTACGGGCTCCTTTAATTTTGATGAAGCTTCATCTTCGGCAGGGTGGATCAGGGAACTTGAAAATGAACATACACCCGAAACAGCAGAGTACGGTATTTCATCTTTTGTCTTTCGATCGCAACGGCCCTTCCATCCACAACGACTGCACCATTACCTCAACGAGCGCTATCCGCACAATATCATACGAGCTAAAGGTCTCCTGTGGTTGGCCTCCCGCCCGCATTTGGCCATTAGCTTTAGTCAGGCAGGCGGTAGCGTAAGGTTGGAAAGTGCAGGCTCATGGTGGAGTAGCATGCCCGAAGAGCAGCGTTATCAGTATCCCAGTTATGCCGAAATCAGACCTGAACTTCTTAAACGTTGGCATCCCGAGTGGGAAGATCGAAAAAATGAATTGGTATTTATAGGTCAGGATCTGGATAAAGAAAAATATCTGGCGGAGCTGGAAGAATGCCTGTTGACCGAAGAAGAAGGCGATGACTGGCGTTTTACTTGGTGGAAAGACGAATTTCCTAAAAATATTTAAAACTATTTGCGATCTGCACCGGTTAAAAAAGTAAGTAATGTAGGTTAGATATTGTATTTTTCAAAGGTCAGGGGTTGATTTCCTGGCCTTTTTTATGCTGAATTGTGAGATCTTACCAGGAAACTATGCTGAACCTTTATCAACCCGAACATCTAAAAAAAACAAACTTTTTTTGTGTTATGGTTGTGTTAAGATAGAAAGTTAGCTACGATTAAAAACAGGCGTATGGGTTTGTCAAAATATCGCGAAAAGCGTTCCGCAGGAAAAACACCGGAACCCTTTGGAGGAAGATCAAGCGGAAAGGAGTTGCGTTTCGTCGTGCAGATGCATGATGCTTCGCATCTGCATTATGATTTTCGGCTTGAAATGAACGGGGTGCTCAAAAGTTGGGCGGTTCCCAAGGGGCCATCTATGGACCCATCTATCAAACGCTTGGCCATGATGGTTGAAGATCATCCTTACGATTACCGGAATTTTGAAGGTATCATACCAAAAGGACAGTATGGTGGTGGCACAGTGATCGTGTGGGATGAAGGGAGCTATGAAGCTTTAGCTCCTGAGACAAATGATATTGTAAAAATGGATAAGAATCTTCGACATCAGCTTTATAGCGGAAAGCTCAAATTCAGATTGTTTGGAGAAAAATTGAAGGGAGAATTTGCTTTGGTAAAAGCATATGGAAGAGGGGGGAATGAATGGCTACTGATGAAGTTGGAAGATCAATATGCAACACGCAAGGATGTCATAGCAAAGGATAAATCCGTATTGTCGGGAAAGACGATAACGGAAATTGAAAAATCGCCCGATAAAGTCTATGGACAGCCTGTTGTTAAAAAGAATAGCATATCAAAAAATAAAAGCAAAAAAAGTAGGAATGCTGCTGAAATAATCAGCAACCAGTTGGAAGAAGTGCCTAAAAAGAAAAAGGCTGAGACGCAGAAACAAGCGTATAATATCACCGACTTGCTAAAGAAATTACCGAAGCAGGTCTTTTATACTACGGTGCAGCCCATGCTGGCGACGCTGATCGACAAGCCTTTTGATGATCAAAACTGGGTATACGAGGTGAAATGGGACGGTTATCGTGCTTTGGCCTTTATGAAAAATGGCAAAATAGAACTAAAATCCAGAAATGACAAAAGCTTCAATGAAAAGTTTTATCCAGTATATGATACCCTGAAAAGCATCGCGATCAATGCCATACTCGATGGTGAGATCGTTGTATTGGAAAAAAATGGAACGGCCAATTTTGCGGCCCTACAAAACTGGAGAAGTGAGGCGGATGGCGATTTGGTATATTATGTATTTGATATCCTTTGGTACGATGGAAAAGATCTAAAAGGTCTTTCGCTATTGGACAGAAAAGCGATTTTAAAGGAGGTAATGCCGCAAAACGATTTGATTTTATTGAGTGAACATTTCGATACATCGGGCGTTGGATTTTTGAATGAAGCCAAAAAACTCGGTATAGAGGGGATTATGGCCAAACGCAAGGAAAGCGTTTACCATATACATGAGCGTTCATCTGACTGGTTGAAAATCAAGGCTAATAGGCGTCAGGAGGTTGTTATTGGCGGTTTTACAAAGAACGAAGGCTCCAGCAAACTGTTTAGTAGCCTATTGGTAGGCCTATATGAAGGTAAAAAGCTTATTTATACCGGAAAGGTCGGAACAGGATTCAGTGCAAAATTACAACAAGAGCTGATGGCGCAGTTCAAACCCTTGGTCACAAAAAATAGCCCGTTTGATGACGAACCCGATATCAACAAATCCTCACGATTTAGACCCAGCCCTCCTCATGCCGCTGTCACCTGGCTACATCCCAACCTGGTTTGCGAAGTGAGCTTTACAGAAATGACCGTTGACGGCGTTATGCGACATCCCTCATTTGACGGCATGCGTAACGATAAAAATGCCAAAAAAGTGATTCTGGAAGAAGAACAGTCCGCTATTGATATTCTCGACGAACAATCAAAAGAGGGAGATGGGATGCGAAAAAATAGTAAGAAAGGCAGTTCGGATAAGAAAAACTATAAAACAATGCTAAACCCCAAAGACAAAACCCAGGTTCAGAAGGTAAATGGACATGAGTTAAAATTTACCAACCTCGATAAACTATTTTGGCCTGACGAAAAGATCACCAAGCGCGATTTAATTAATTACTATGAGCAGGCTGCACCTTTTATTTTACCATACCTTAAAGATCGACCACAAAGCATGAATCGATATCCAAATGGTATCAAAGAAGAAGGGTTCTATTTCAAGGATGTTACTGATACAGCACCGGAATGGGCAGAAACCTATCTTTACCAAAGCGAGGCCGATGGCCGTGATCGGCATTATCTGGTCGGAAAAGACGAGGCTACATTGTTATATATGGCTAATCTTGGCTGTATTGAAATGAATCCCTGGAGTAGTACCGTCGGAAAACCGGATAATCCGACCTTTTGTATCATTGATCTGGATCCGGATAAAAATACATTTGATCAGGTTATTGAAACCGCCCAGCTCACCAAACAACTTTTAGATGATATGGCGGTACCTTCGTATTGTAAAACAAGTGGTTCCACTGGACTTCACATATATATACCATTAGGAAATAAATATAATTACGATCAGTCCAAGGAGTTTGCGCATATTATTGTCACCCTGATTCATGCGGAGCTACCCGACTATACCAGCTTAGAGCGAACTGTTCGTGCTCGGAAAGGTAAAATGTATCTTGATTTTCTTCAAAATAGACCACATGCTACCATTGCTGCAGCATATTCAGTACGTCCCAAGCCTGGAGCGACAGTGTCCATGCCATTATATTGGGATGAAGTTAAAAAAGGGTTGAAAATTAGTGATTTCACTTTGTTTAATGCGATTGAAAGAATGCATGAGCTGGGGGATATCTTTAAACCTGTATTGGGGAAAGGGATCGATCTGAAAAAAGTAATTGATACACTCTCAAAAAAATAGTATTGATATAACCTGAATATAGAAACTCATTGACCGATCTATTCGGTGAAATATAAGTAACGAGATTGTCAGAATAATCATTAGTTATTTAGAATAGTTTTAAATAGATAACTTTGGATGTATATTTGGAATGCAGAAAAGCTATACCTTTTAACTGCATACTGATTTTATATTGAACGATTATTGTTAGCTAGATGAATAAAGTAGAACTGTTTGAAAATGAGCGCGCAAGTGGCTATGACCAATTTGTTGAGAGCTGGATTCCTAATTACCATTATTTTTTAGATCAGCTGCCAAAGCTCCTCCGAGAAACTGAAAATAAGGATTTATTGGTGGTAGGATGTGGCACAGGAAATGAAATAGAACGTTTTGTTGACACAGCAGAATCTTGGACAATAACCGGGGTAGATCCGTCGCCTGAGATGATTAGTCAGGCCCTGGAAAAATTTGAAGCGGACGAGAATGTTCATCTTGTCGAAGGTGTGGTAAGTGATTTGGACGAAGAGAAACAATATGGTGCTGCGACGCTTTTGCTTGTATTACACTTTTTAGAAGACAATGGCGAAAAATTAGTTCTGCTCCAAGATATTTCTAAGAGAATGATGTCGCAAGCACCCTTGTTATTATTAGATATTACGGGCAATAAGGAGCAGATTCAACAAAACTTGCAGTTGTTGAGACTTCTTCTGCCCAAGGGGATAGATGAAATACAGGTCGCTCAAAGATTGCGAAGAATCGAGCATGAATTGTTGCATGTCTCGGAAGAACGATTAGCCGAGCTCTGTGAGGAAGCCGGATTTGAACCTCCTGTTCGATTCTTTCAATCATCGATTTATATGGGGTGGATAACCCGAAAAAAAGATATTATTTCCTTTTCTTAGCAAAGGGATTGAAGGAAAGCCCTGCATTAATATAAAACGAAGGATCGGGACTTGCTTCCCATACATAATCGCGCTGGGTTTTGTTTTTTTCAAATACGCGTGCACGAGGTATGGTTTTTAGTCCTGATTTAAGGGTAGCAATAAAAGATCGGCCTAGGTTATGTTCATAAGTCAGACCCGAATTGATCTCCATCTGACTGAAGGTATATACTTTTTCAGCGCCCTGAAAGTTATAGAGGTAGAAGATCGTACTATTTAAATCGGAACCTATTGAAACGCGGCCATTCCGTAAGACCTCTTTTCGAAGGTAGGCTCCTTTAGGTAAGATGACATCAAGTATCATCCCATTGGCAAATTGTTGCTTGTAGGCAAAGGTTGGGAAAACCGGAATAATGGCTGCCGGATCTATAAAGCCGATGAGGCCCACCGCCATTTGAATCTCCCGCGTAGCTTTTAGTACCACAGTAGCAGATAATATCCCATTAATGCGTTCTATTGCTTTTTCACTTCCATTGGCAGCAATCGTTGCGGTATAAAATGCTACTTTGCCCCATAAACGTGAATAACGGGTAAGATTAAGTGATTCGTAATGATAATGATATTGATGGGTTGACTGTATGGTGGATTGTGCGATGGGGTCTAAACGATTGGAGTTGACAGAAGTGAACTGATAGCCAATATTGGTACCCAAGTTCCAGGTTCTGCTCTTTAAAAAATTAATGTTGATACTACCTCCGGCTTGGTACATCGATTCTACTTTTGTTTTAGGTAAATCCTGACCTTGGAGTTTTGATGAATAACTGTATCCTGTATTGGATTCATAGGTCAAATTGAGAACCCGTGTTATGGGGAATTTGTCGGTAACAACAGCCCTCACTTTTTGCTGTACGCTATCTTTAGTCTGTGCGATTGAAGTGGATATACGAAACAATAGTACAAACACTAAAAGTATTTTTTGCATAAATGTATGATTAAAATCATTGTAAGGATAGCCGAAATTTGTAGGTGGGATTTTTTTTTTAGACCAACAGGTCTTGTTTTTATACAAAAGTCCAATTTAGGGGAACAGTGAAAAGGAACGTTAAAAATCATCTCCCAGTTTTTGTATAAAAAAAACAGGTCTTCGTATAAGAGATCGGATTCCTGCCAAGAAAAGCTTTATTTTTGTTATTTAGGTTAAAATCATTCTAATGCATGCAAGACTTCAATAATAGCATTGTTTTAAGGTATTTTACAGAAAATAAATTCAGGCCACTGCGACATGTGTTTTTTCTGATCGGTTTACTGTTGCTCTTTGCAAATGCAAATTCGAGTTCTCATTTTCAAGGGAGTTACCGGTTTTATTTTTCTATTATCCTATGGTTTGTATTCGTCTGCATGTTTTACGCCAATATGTATGTACTGATCCCAAAGTTTTTCTTTAAGGCCAAATATGAGTTATATGTCTTAGCACTGATATTGCTGGTAACAGCCAGTTTGCTGGTAGTCATGTACATTGCAAATTACATCTATTCCATTCATATTCCCGCTATAAAAAAACCGGAGTCGGACTCTATGGGGCTAATCGCCGCATTATTTATCTGTATTCCGATTATTCTGACCACCACGACATTTAAGCTTTTTAAACGTTGGTTGGAAGACAATAAGCGTATTTCTGAACTGAAAAACCTGGCTTTGACCACAGAGCTTGTTTCCTTAAAAAATCAGATTCAGCCACATTTTTTATTCAACATGCTGAACAACGTTAAAGCTTTAATTCGAAAAGATCCGAATATGGCTACCGAGGTCATCATGAAGTTATCAGATTTTCTAAGATATCAGTTGTATGAAAATAACGATGATAAGACACTTCTGAAGTCCGAAATCAACTTTATAAGCAATTTCCTGAAATTGGAGGAAATACGCCGCGATAACTTAAAAACGCGTATATCTTGCCCAATAGAATTGGAAAAAAAAGGTGTATTTCTACCGCCGCATCTATTTACGGCCTTTGTTGAAAACGCGATTAAACATAGTCTCAGCGCCGGTGATGCTGATACTTTCATCACAATCCATTTTTCTGAGACGGATCAGCAGCTTTGTTTTGAATGTGAAAATTCGAAAGATCCCGACAACTCATTTGTCCGAAGCAAATATAGCGGACTGGGATTGGCTAATGCCAAAAGACGACTGGATCTGCTGTATAGAAATGATTATGAACTTTCGGTGTCAACAACTGAGACATTATATAGCGTTAAACTTACTATTCCCTTATGAATTGCATTATTGTAGACGACGAACCCCTGGCTAGGGAGGAAATGAAAAATTTAATCGAAGAAATTTCGTCTATTCAGATAGTCGGTACATTTTCCAATGCGATATCGGCATTGGAATGTATTAAGACAAACCCGGTGGACTTGCTTTTTTTGGATATCGAGATGCCGACGGTCAATGGACTCGATTTTGCACAGTCTCTTCCAAATGACAAGCTGGTTATCCTGACGACTGCCTATGCGCAATATGCACTGAAAAGTTACGAATTGGATGCAATAGATTATCTGCTGAAACCGATTAATAAAGACCGCTTAGCCAAAGCGATCGATAAAGCAATGGCCTATAAAAAATTACTAGCGTTAAAAGAAAACCAAAGTACGGTTGAGAAGGCCAGTGAGGATGCACTTTTTATTAAATCGGATAGGAAATACTATAAAATTGCATTTACTGATATTCGCTTTATAGAAGCACTCAAAGATTATGTGGTTATCTATACCCGGAATAATAAACTGATTACTGCAATGAATTTGAAGACAATTCACCAGAAACTTCCGGTGAGCCTGTTTGCGCGTACCAGCAAATCCTATCTGATTAATTTATCGTTTATTGATTCTTTTGATAACCATACTGTTTACATCGATAAGTTTGAAATCCCGATTGGTGAGATTTATCGAGAATCTTTCTTTAAACAATATACCGGAGGGCTACTTTGATCGAATAGTTATCCTAGGCAACCACAAAGCGATCCAGAAAATCAACTTGGATACCATAACTACGTAGGAAATTTGTCAGATAGTCGACACAACACTCTTCTGTTTCGAACCGGAAAATAGCATCCTCATCATCAAGATCAACCGTGGCATCTTGTACTTGTGGAAGATGAGTTTTGACCAATTGCATCAAAAAATTTTTCTTGTCTTTGGTCTTCACAGAACTTTTAAAAATCAACACTTGCCTAACTTTCATCGCTACTAATTTATTTGCGTTCAAAATCATTTGATTCCCCAATCACCTGAGGTATCCTTACAAATTTATGTTCCTGGTGACACCGGGAAATCGATATTATACGAAAGCATTTAATTTTTATACAAAACAAGATTGAGCAGGCAGTGTACGCATGATGTACATCAAAAATAAATACCAGCGGCTATCAATTCTAAATTTCTACAGAAAGGGGAGGCATCTTTGTCAGGTGTTACAGTTAAGTAGCTTTTTAGTTTTTGAAATATGATTGCAAATTTAGTTATCCTATTTTTAAGCACGATAGTCGCTTTTTGGATCAGCGCTATCTGTGGAGGAGGGGCAAGTCTTATCCTTATACCTCTCTTGAATTTTATGTTACCTTCATCGGTCATTCCTTTCTCGTTGACTATCGGTACATTTACAAGTTCAGTCTCAAGAATAGTCGTTTTTAAACGGCATATCAACTGGAAAATCTTTTTATGGTTTGTGCCGTTTTCCATTCCAGCTGTACTATTGGGGGGATATCTGATTAAATATATCGAACCCTCTTATTTGCAGTTGATTGTCGCGTTTTTCCTTATTGGAAATATCCCCCAATTATTTGGATCAAAAAATGCGGATTTGCCATCGGAAAATAAGTATTCGAAATCTTTTTTGGCAATTATTGGTTTTCTTTCCGGCTTTATTTCGGGAATAACAGGTGCGATTGGGTTGCTGTTTAATCGGTTCTATCTGAGAATGGGCCTTTCCAAAGAAGAGATTATAGCCACCCGTGCCGCAAATGAAGTGTTTTTACATCTCGTAAAGCTTATTATTTATATTATTTTAGGTCTGTATTCTAAGGCAGCCTTGGGACTGGGTTTGGCTATTGCCATAGCAACAATAGTCTCTTCAGTGACAGTCAAATTTATATTGCCCTATGTCAGTGATAAGCTCTTTAAAAAAATAGGTTATGGCGCTATGGTGGTTTCGGGAGCAGTATTGTTGGTCGGTAGTTCGCGTAAGATTGTCGATCAGGATAGTTTGCTGATTAGCTTGGCTCATTCGCCAAATAAAACCGAGCTTACTTTGAGCTGGAGAGAAACAAATCTTGTCTTGGAATATAGTAAAGCTCATGGTCTGGAATTCGAACGATCTATTCACTGGACTGGTCTGCCGCTTCAGCTCCGGCAAAAATACTTTACCCTCAGCAAAAACCATAGGAGTATCCATATCGAAAAGGTTATGCAGTTTAGAAAAGGAGCCAGCTATGAATTTTACGCCCATAAAGAAGGTGTATTGACACGATTAGATTAGTGTTTTTTACGAGCAACATGTTTATTTTTAACGCTAATCCTCCATTATAATTAATACTAATTCTTGGTTAAAATATATAATCCACCTATTTAGTAGTTTATTGAAAAATATTCCTATATTTGAGCCGTAGAAATATTTAGTAGGAAGGATATGGCATTGGAATATTTAGCACAACAGGCACACGAACAACATTTAGATCAGGCTTTTTCGCGTAAAGAACAAATGATGATGCGTGCGTTATGTAGGCTTAAAATGTCTGATCGTGTTTTATATATCGGTGCTCATCCGGACGACGAGAACAATAAATTGTTGACCTTTTTGGCTCAGCATCAGTTGGTCGATACGGCCTATCTTTCCGTGACGCGTGGTGAGGGTGGACAGAATTTTATAGGCACAGAAAAGGGACTGGATCTAGGTGTACTTCGGGTGCAGGAATCACTTGCAGCCCGTGCAATTGAGGGAACAAAACAGTTTTTTACACGTGCTAAGGATTTTGGATTTGCAAAATCTGTCGATGAAACGCTGGCACGATGGGATGAAAACGGTGTACTTGCCGATATGGTTTGGACCATCCGTTATTTTCGCCCTACTGTAATTGTAACACGTTTTTCACCGGGTGTCCCGGACTCACATGGACATCATCAGGCTTCAGCAATTCTAGCGGCAAAGGCTTTTGATCTGGCCGCTGATCCATCAGCTTATATAGAACAGCTCTCCGAATTGGAGCCTTGGAAGGCTCGGCAGCTGTTGTGGAATGTGTATCAGGACAGTGGTGTGAAGGATATCGGTGGAGAAGTAAGGCCTTTGCCAGCATATTTTTCGCTGGATATTCCAGTGAGACACGGCTCTTTGGACTTTCATTATGGTGAGATTGCTGCAGAAAGCCGTAATAGGCATCGTTCTCAGGCCATGGGAAGTCTTGTTCGGCATCAGCCTAGCACCGAATATTTTGAATTATTAAAAGGTACACCGATCAGTTCGGAGAGACAGCCCGCTATTTTTACGCAATATACTGCTCAAGATTCTTATTCACTCGTATTTAATCGCTTGGTGGACGACCTCATTGCAAAATGTGAGTCAGATACAGCAGAACTTGTCTTGGAGCTTGGAACGATTTTATTTTGGATGAGGATTGTTCCCGATGGTCATGTTATCCATGAAAAGCGAGCTGAGGTAGAGCGTCTTCTGCTCGACTTTGCTGGTGTTTCTTTGGAAGTACAGGCTATTGAGGAACTGTGGGTACCAGGGACCGAGGTTAACATGGTCCTGAATGCGCATATCCCATCGGAATCCAATCTACAGCTGACCACGGTGAAAGTTCCATTTATTCGTAACGGAGAGCAAAAAGACTTTACTTTGTCACCTTCGAAGACGATCCATTTAAATGGTCAGCTTCTGGATACGATTTTACCTACTTTTCCAACTTGGCTTAGTGCTGAGGGCGATGCACATAACTATGCGCCGGCGTCGCCTGCTGATGTTGTATTGACACAATTTGGGACTGAATTGTCTGTTCATTTGGAACTGCAGTTTGCCGGCTTACCGATTGCGGTTAAGCTACCTGTAAAACATGCTGCTGGTCCTGTTGCAGTTGCCCCTCCGGTGACAGCAACTTTTGAGTCGGATATCGTGGTGCTCTCTAATGCAACCAAACGTTCAATTGCTTTAGAGCTGCAATCTAATACCCCCGAAGCCTTAGCCATAAAGGTTAAGCTTACGCTACCGGATGGGCTCGATGTATTTCCGAAAGAAATTGAACTCAATATAGCGGGTAATGCAACCGAGAAGCTTAGCTTTGAGTTGAGTTCGCCTGCGCAGCAAGAATATATTCAAGAGATCGGCTTTGAGATTGAGACGGCTACAGGGCGGTATCCGTTCACATCCAGAAGTATTGTTTATCCACATGTTAATCAAGTAACTTACTTTCCCAAGGGCATATTGCGGGTGCTAAATTTACCCGTGAATATTACGGCCCAGAAAGTTGCTTATATTTCGGGGATGAACGATGAACTTGCAGGGAGCTTACGCCAGCTTGTTGGTCATTTGGAGATTATTCCATTTGAGTCAATTGGGGAAATGGATCTCTCAGGCTTTGATGCAGTGGTTTTGGGAATACGAATATACAATAGCCATCCGCTAATTTCGGGATTTCATCAGCTTTTTCGTGACTATGTTGAGCAGGGCGGTGTATTGATAGGGCAGTATAATACGCCGTATGATTTGCATTTGACGGAGGTTGGAGCTTATCCTTTAGTGGTTTCCCCGGAAAGAATTACAGATACGGAAAGCCATATATCATTTTTGAACCCTTCCCATCGCATATTGAACTACCCTAATGTAATCGGACAGTATGATTTTCAAAATTGGGTGCAGGACCGGGCACTTTTTTTACCTCAAAAATGGGCTTCGGATTTTGAACCGATACTGCGTGGGCAAAATGGAGATAATCGTACGGAAGATGGGTTATTGCTACTGCACAAAAAAGGAAAAGGTTATTATATCTATAACAGTCTGTCGCTCTTTCGACAACTGCCAGCAGGAGTAGCAGGGGCATATCGTCTTTTTGCGAATATGTTATCCCTAGCTTCGCGTTAGACCAGAAGCTTGTCGGATAAAAAAATCCCCAGTGCCTATTGACTGCACTGGGGATGGTATCACTGCTATTTTATGTCGATTTTTTTTAATCCTTTTTATGGAAAAAAGACGCTTTGGGAATATCGATCACTTTTGAATCATTGACATTGTACTGAAGTTTTAAAGTGAAACCTCCTCCAGCTTCAAGGAAATCTACAGCAATTGGGTGGTAGCCTGTTTCTAGCGCAATCTGTCCGCTTTTCATAATCGGTGCATGCTGCCCGTCATTATCAACGACAAGCTGATCATGGATCCGCAGGACACCACCATCATCACAAGTAAAATAGAAATTATAGATTCCTTTTTCTTTGACGTAGAGGTATCCTCTTATTTTTGCACCAAAAGAAGGCATTTTGATGGTATCGCTTAGCGCTACATTGTTAATCACTTCCTGACGCACTTCGGGACCCGAAATGGCAGAAGTATTGGTAAAAGTTCCATTGAAAAATGTTGCCGTAAGACCCGGAACCACCGTGCTTTCATCAACTTTTATACCCTTTTTCCAAGTATCATTTTTAAAATCAACCTGATAGAGCTCACTTTTTGCACCCGAAGGCGAGATTGTCGCAAAACGAATAGGGCCTTCTTTTTTAACGACAAGAGAGCCGTTCAGCACTGCGCTTTGCTTTGTTGGAAGACTACCATCGGTGGTATAATGTATTGGATTTTGGGGAAGTTCATTCGAGACTTTTAGTGTAGATTGTCCGTCGACAATTACCTGTGTTTCGGCGAAACCGTTGAGGTCTGGCATACGATACCGTAAACCCATTTTGTTCCAGAGTCCAAAGTGTGCAATCACTCGATTTCTATAGCTATCATACAGGGATTTGTTGGTCCATACGCGTTCCGATAAAGCACTTAAACGTGGGAGGATCATAAACTCTAACCGCGCGGTTGAGGGGATCATTTCTGTCCAGATATTGGCTTGTGCACCTTGGATCAAATGTGCTTTTTGGCTGGATATATCCGAAGGTACCACGCTCATATTGTACACGGCATCTAGGCTGCTTCTATTTGGAAGGTAATCAAAATAAAGCGGATTTGTAGGTGTCATAACGACCCTGTGACCACGGTTAACAGCTTCCATAGGTGCATTTTTTACCCAACCACGCCAGTACATGACCATCATGCTGGTATCGGAACTGCCGTCCAATATTTCATCCCAGCCGATACTCTGTTTATTTTTTGAACGGATAAAATTGTTCACTCTTTTGACGAAATAACCTTGCAGATCATGTAAGTTAGGTATTTGCTTTTCTTTCATAAAAGCCTGCGCAGCTGCTGATTTTGACCAGGAGTCTTTTTCTACCTCGTCGGCACCAATGTGAATATAATGTGATGGGAATAGCTCAATGATTTCGCTTAGTACATTCTCAACAAAAGTATAACTGCTTTCTTTCCAGGGGCTGATCGGTACAGAAAATTGTTTTCCCCAGCCCGCGGACTGACTGTCCAATAGGAGTTCGGGATAGGCCTTTGTAGCTACCATCATATGCCCTGGCATATCTATTTCCGGAATGATTTCTATTTGTCGGCTGCCCGCATAAGCTACAATGTCCCTGATATCCTGTTGTGTATAATAACCGCCATATTCTTCCTCTCCGTTTGTTGTGCGGATCAATTCCTTAGGCAGATTAAAGTCGGGATTTTCCTTGGCTTTCACAAAGCAGGCAGAATCCTGATTGTTATACGTCCGCCAAGCCCCTTGTTCGGTTAGTTTGGGGTATTTTTTGATTTCTATGCGCCAACCTTGATCGTCTGTCAGGTGCAGGTGAAATTTGTTAAACTTGTAGGTTGCAAGTAGATCGATAAATTTATAAATATAATCTTTTGGAAAAAAATGACGGGCTACATCGAGTTCGACACCTCGCCATTGGAAAGCTGGCTCGTCTTTGACCGTTACATAGGGGAGAGCAAGCTTAGCTGTTGTTCCTGAGAGTAAATATAATTGCTGGATTGTCTGTAATCCATAAAATGCACCCTTTTCAGATGCGGCGATGATCTGGATACCTTTTTGATCTATGATCAATTCATACCCCTCATTTGAGAGGCCTTGATTTTTAATCAATTGCAACGTAGCGCTGGCTTTCGTTACGTTTTTTTTGTTCAGTTTCCCGAATAGGGAATGGTCGATCCATCCCGATAATGATTTAGAAGATAGGGCTGGATCAATATAGTAACCCAATTCTTGACCCTTTAGCTGAAAAAGGCCTGGCTTAGCCTCCAATTGCTGCGGAAATGGAATGAGTTGAGGAAGTGCATTTTTTTGTTGCGCAAAATTTAGTGTCGGCAGGTACAGGGCACAGGATAGGAGTAAGGTTGAGAAGATTTTATTCATGAACGTGTTTTTTGTGATTCACAAGTGTTATTAGATTTTGTTGCAATATACCAATATTTCAGGTATTGGTAGGTAATTTTAGTTGATCAATATTCCGTGAGATTATGCACGATATTCCTCTTGGCACTATTATAAATGTTTATTTGACATTTATATATTTATTCTTATCTTTAACTTGAAAATAACCTTTATTTGAATGGACCTATGTTGTGTTTATATCCTGAATATTTTCATTGTATAGTTGTTGTGGTGCTCAATAATTTTGCAAAAAGTTGCAAATGGATTGGGGCGAATGATAGTCGGCAAAGGATCCCATTCAAGAGAACAGGTTGGTGTTGTTAACTTATTTGGTGGTGGCGGAGCTATGAAAAATTTTCTCATTATTATTGTTTTTCTTTGGCAGTTGGCCTATGTTTATGGACAGCCCAACAATGCCCATTTTTTTTCCCTTCAAGATGGCTTAAGCAATCAGCAGGTACTGGATATCGTGCATGACGATGAAGGATTTATGTGGGTAGCCACAGAGCTAGGGCTGAACCGTTATGCGGGTAAGTCTTTTAAATCGTATTATGCCGCCGATAAGCAGGACGGTCAATCGATCAATAGCAATGAAATTAATACGTTGCTGTATGCAGACAGGAAAGTGTATATCGGAACAAGGTCCAATGGGCTGAATGTGCTTGACCTAGGCACAAATAGATTCAGTTATTATACACATGATGCAGCTAATCCAAAATCCATAGCCACGAATGATATTACGGATATGATTGAAGGCAAGGATGGGAAATTGTGGTTAGCGACCTACCATCAAGGGGTGCAGCATTTTGATCCGGTAACGGGAGAATTTAGTCATTTCAATAAAAAGAATTTTCCGGGTCTTCCCGAAAATAGCATTTGGTCTCTGGCCGAAGATCAAAAAAGAATGCTTTACATCGGGCATGTTAACGAAGGTTTAACAATAATGGATCCCATTAGCCATTCTTTGAAAAGACTAACTAATCACAATACCTCCGGACAATTACCAGATAATGAAATTAAAGTTTTGTTTTGTGATCAAGCCGGCAATATGTGGATAGGGACCCGAAAGGGGCTGGCTGTGTATCATCCAGCTTCCGGTAAACTACAGCAGATTTCTTTGGCAGGATTGGCAAAAAATGGAAATGAACCTTTTGTATATGCGATTAAGGAAATTGGCCATACATTGTGGATAGGCGCCGAATCGTCGCAACTCTTTTTATTGCAGCCGAGCTATGGTTATGATAAGCGTATTGAAGCCGTACAGCATGTAGAGCGTTTTGATCTGGGGAAAGGCAATAATACGATGGTTCAGCATATTACTCCCGATCGGTTTGGAAACGTTTGGCTAGCGTTATATGGTGGTGGCTTGGGAGTTGTGAGTCATATAGCCCCCTTCTTTAGTTTCTTTCCATCAGACAATATGCTGCCGGATCGACTGGCAACAGTGAGCAATGTATTGGTGGGGGAAAATCGGACAATACGTTTGGCGACTGAAGGTTCAGGTCTGGTCGAAATGAATGCGGAAGGGCGTTTATTGAGACAGATTACCAAAAAGAATGGTGGGGCAGACGATTTCCTGCTAACAGCTTTTAAGGACCAGCATCAACATGTTTGGCTCGGATTACGTAAAGGTGGAATTGCCGTTCAATATGCTGGATCGTCCGTTTGGAAAACCATTGATTTAGGTGAGCCTGTGACGGAGGTACGCGCGATTTATGAGGACCATTTGGGACAGATCTGGTTTGCAGCACATCAAGGGGTATTTATATATGATGAAGGAAAGGGGCATGTCCAGAAGCTTTTGATCAACAAACCAATGCTTGGCGATTATGCGCCCCGAACGTTGATGGAAGATGGCCAACACAACATGTGGGTCGGAACTTATGGGCAAGGACTCTATGTTTACGATCCTCAGCATAAACTGCTTCGAAAAATGGACAAGGGTAATGGCTTGCAAAATAACACGATTAATCATTTGTTGCGGGATAGAAATAACAATATCTGGGTGGCTACAAATCAAGGACTGGCTGTACAGGAAGCGGGTAAGAAGATTGGTGATCTGTCTCTATTGATGCCTCCGGGAGGGAATGCATGGCTTTTTGTCAATGGACTCGCAGAAGATCAGACCGGAAATATTTGGTGTTCGACCAAATCGGGGATGTTACGCTATGTCCCGAAAGAAAGACGTTTTCTACAATATGACCAGTCTTTCGGTTTGCCTTTGGGAGGTTTTATCAATGCAAGTGTAGGAAAAGACAGTGAAGGTCGACTGTATTTTGGGATGCAGGAAGGAATGTGTTATTTCAACCCAGCCACAATCCCGTCCAATTTACCAACCTCGTCCCTAAGTATTAGCCGATTTATTGTTTTTCGATCCGGAGAGTCCGGTACGCAGGTCGATAAATATCCCTCGCCGACAAAGGCGATTGAACTCAATTATGATGAAAATAGCTTTCGTATCGAACTTGCTGTCATGGACTTTGCTCTAGACGGTTTGGTCGAGTTTGGCTATAAATTGCAAGGGCTTAATAATGACTGGATCTTTCTGGGAAACGAGACCAACCTCGATTTTCGTAATATACCCTACGGTGAACATGAGCTACTGATTCGTACCCGGATGAAAAATGGGCAATGGTCGCAGGACTACCAGCATCTATTGATCAACATTGCGCCACCTTTTTATCTCAGTTTATCCGCCAAGATCGTGTATCTGCTCCTTGTGCTGCTAATTGGATATATTATCATTTCTTTCTATTTCAAAAAAATGAAAGCTGAATCCGAACTAAAACTGAAAGAGCGGCAACATGTGCAGGACGAACAGTTACATGCAGAGCGCCTAAATTTCTATACGCATATAACACACGAGCTACGGACACCTTTGACGTTGATTCTAGGCCCCCTTGACGACCTGTCCCAAGAGCAGCAGCTTACTGAAAAACATCGCGAACTGGTTCAGACGGTACAGAAAAGCGCTAATAGACTCTTCACATTGGTCAACCAGTTGTTGGAATTTAGGAAGGTAGAATCGCAGTTTAAACCCTTTGTACCTGAAGCTGGGTCTTTGGGAGAAATGCTCGTAGATCTTGCCCATAAATATAAAACATTGAATCACAAACCTGGTCTTCGGGTGTTGTCTGAACTCCCTGTGAAGGATTCACGTACGCTATTTGATGCCGAAATCGTACAATTGATCGTCGATAATTTATTGTCGAATGCCTATAAATATACCGAGTCAGGTTATATTAAACTAAGCTTGCATTACGAAGAATCGGATTTGGACCATTGGGCGGTGTTGTCCGTAGAAGATACAGGAGTAGGTATTGACAAAGAAGATATCGGTAGGATTTTTGAAAAGTATTATCAGGTTGCGGGTACAGGTACTCAGGGTACGGGTATTGGTCTGGCCTTGGTGAAAGAACTTGTGGCGATCCATCATGGAAAGATTGATGTGAATAGTACATTTGGTCTTGGTACCACCTTTACAGTAAAATTGAAAACCGATCGATTACCTGTTGAGAATGGCGAGCTGCCTGTTTCTTCGCAACGTCCGCTAGTGCTATTGGTTGAGGATGATCTGGAACTTCGTGAATATCTGGGAAGTACCTTGCAAAGACAGTATGATGTAGTGCTCGCCGAAAATGGAACTGTAGGCTATCAAATGGCGATGGCTAGAGTGCCCGATTTGGTGATCAGTGATATTATGATGCCCGATATGGATGGTTTTCAGCTTGTACAGCAATTGAAACAGGAACGTAGCACAAGTCATATCCCACTGTTGCTATTGACAGCAAAAAACACCGATGCAGACCGACAACGGGGCTATGATCTGGGGATAGACTCCTACCTGATCAAACCAGTTACAGCAGCTTTACTTTTCAAACGTATTGACAATCTATTGAGCCGACAGAAACAGATCAATGAACTGATTTTGGAAAGTTTAAATACAAAATCATCTTTTTCAACTACCAATATAGAACTAGAACAAAAGCCTACGGAGGAACTCTGGCGTGAAAATGAATTTGTTCAGGATTTTATGCAGATCGTCGAACAGCATATGCAGGATGAGGTATTGGATGCTGCTACCCTCGCTGATCGCATGAATATGAGTCAGTCTACCCTTTATCGGAAATTGAAAGGCATCACAGGGAAAAATATCAATCAGCTCGTACGTAAGATACGTATCCATAAGGCGGCAGATCTACTTCGGACCGGGAAGTATAACGTGACTGAAGTGTCATTTATGGTCGGAATCAATAGTGCGATTTATTTTCGGCAATGTTTTAAAGAGGAGTTTGGCCAGCTACCTTCCGAATATCAACGATCCGACAATAAAGCTCGCGTAGTGTATTAAAACAATCCACATCAGATAAGTATGCCCCTACTATTTAAACATAGCTAGGGGCATAGTTTTTTCGTAGATCAGTTTGAAAAAAAACATAAAATATGCCTTAAATATATTTAAAAAACTGTTTTTGACTAAAAAATATATGTTTTTTGACGGATTTGTGTACGATAGAATGCTGCAAAATCGGCTAAGTTTGAGGTATTAATCCAATTATAAATCTAGGTAGGGGTGGCAACGATGCAAAAGAAATAACCAAAGTAGACCGTAGTTTACCATCATATTGTCTTGTCCGGCTAGATTGTATTATTTACTGTTTAATTCGTATTGAAATTTATGAAAAACTTAAAGATTGCTTCTTTTTACACCATGTTGAGCGTGATGCCAACATTGCTGTATGCGCAGGAGAAGGTTACGGGACAAGTTTTCAACAAAGCAAACGAGCCTATCGTTGGTGCGAGTGTACTCCTCCTGGAAGGGGGGAAGGGAACCTCAACAGACAAATCGGGGAAATTTGAGCTGAATGCTAACAAAGGAACGCTCGTCGTGTCATTTGTTGGGTATAAGACTCGTCGAGTTCCATTGGATGGAACAACAAATTTAAAAATCCAGCTCGAGGCAGATGAAAATGTATTGGAGGATGTCGTCGTTGTTGGTTATGGTAAACAGTCCAAACGTAATATTACAGGGGCGGTAAGCAATATTAAATCAGAGGATATTGTACGGTCGTCATCGACGACGACTGCTGGGGCTTTGGCAGGAAAGGTACAGGGGATCTCAGTGCGTGCCAAAGACGCGCGTCCCGGTCGTGGTGCAGCGATCGAAATCCGGAATATGGGCTCGCCTTTATATGTAATTGATGGTGTTGCTTATGGAGGTCAGGAAGGTACTGATTGGGTTGGTACACAGAATGGCTCCGGCGCAGATATCTTCAATTCGCTGAATCTAGAAGATATTGAGAGTATCTCTATTTTGAAAGATGCCGCCGCAGCAGTATATGGATTCCGTGCTTCCAGAGGTGTTGTATTGATTACCACCAAAAAAGGTGCAAAAGGAGAAAGTGCAAAAATCAATATTAATGGCTACCAAGGCTGGCAAAATTTGACACGTTTTCCGACCATGGCAAACGCTAAACAATACACACGTGGATTGGTTGAGGCCGCACAGAATGAAAACCGCGACCCGAGGACGGTATATACGCCCGAGGAGTTGGCGAAATGGCAGGCAGGGACAGAGCCCGGCTACCAAGGCTATGATTATTATGACATGGTGATCCGTAAGAATATTCCACAGCGATACATCAATGCCAATGTTACCGGTGGAAATGAAAAATCCAATTACTTCCTGTCATTGGGCCACCTCAATCAGGATGCAATGATCAAGGATTTCAATTATAAGCGAACCAATTTCCAGGCCAATATGGAAGCTGAGGTACTCAAAGGACTTACTGTCGGGACGCAGATTTCAGGAAGACATGAGGGCACACAGGATGTTGGCTTACCAGGTGGGGATGGATACTTCTCGTCTATTTTGGCTATTATGAAAAATAGGCCGACTGTAGGTCCCTACGCAAATGACAATCCGGAATATATCAATCATACCAATGATTTTCCCTATAACCCGGCTCTCTTTAGTCGCGATATTGCCGGCTATAAAGACAATAAATACCTTGCTGGAAATGTGAATCTCTTTGCGGCCTATAAGACAAATTTTGGTTTGTCGGCAAAAGGAACTGTTTCTTACAACTATACCAACAATAAATTTGAAGGCTTCCAATATACCTATGATGTATATCGGTACGAAAATAATGCCTATAAGCGTACTGGTGGAAGTGATGCTGGCTGGCGTTACGATACCACGAGGGAGATTGTTTCCCGCTTTGCACAGTTCCAGATCGATTATAACAAGCAGATCGGCGATCATACTTTCGCGGGAATGTTAGGCTATGAGCGTTCAGATTGGGACCGGACGTATAAGGCATTGGGCGCAAATCCTTCAAACAATTATATTCCGTTGTTAAGACTGTCGGAGCTCAATAGTTTGGCCGATGAATGGGCTTACGAGGCTCGGGCTGGATATATTGGCCGTATCAATTACAACTACAAGGGCAAGTATCTTCTGGAGGTACTGGGCCGTTATGATGGTTCCTTTAAATATTATGAAGGTAAACGCTGGGGATTGTTTCCAGGAGCATCGGTAGGTTGGCGTATTTCGGATGAAGGGTTCTTTAAACCCTTAAAATCTGTGGTGAGTGACCTTAAAATCCGTGGTTCGATCGGACAAACAGGACTTGAAGAGGGGGTGGGAATGCACGATTACCTTGCCGGGTATAATTGGGCGGCTGGAAGTGCTGTCTTAGACGGAGCTTATGTGCCCGGGGTACAGCCTAGAGGTTTACCAGTTCGCAACCTCTCCTGGGTTAAAAACACCAATTATAACATGGGTATCGATGCGACACTGCTGAAAAATAAGCTGACATTGACGGCCGATATCTTTAAAATTATCCGTACTGGATATCCTGGCAAACGATACGATGTCCTATTACCAGCAGAAATCGGTTATGATCTTCCCAATGAAAACCTCGGTAAGAACGGCTATTATGGAGCCGAAGGTATCATTACCTATACCGATAAGGTCGGTGAGCTTAACTATGTTGTCAGTGGGAATATGACTTTTTCACGTTATCGTGACCTAGAAACCTATAAGCCTCGTTTCAGTAATTCGTGGAATGAATACCGTAACTCGATTGAAGACCGCTGGGGTGGAGTATGGTGGGGATACCAAGTAGTTGGACGATTTCAGTCGGAAGAAGAGATCCGTAACCATCCGATCAATAATGATGGTCAGAACAATAGGACGCAACTTCCTGGTGATCTGATTTATAAAGATGTAAACGGCGATGGGGTTATCAATGATATGGATCAGCGTCCGATCGGTTATCCGACGGGTTGGGCACCGATGATGAGCTTCGGTGGTCGGATAGGACTTGACTGGAAAGGCATCAACTTAAATATTGATCTGGCCGGTGGTGCGGTGCAATCCTGGTTTCAGGATTATGAATTACGTAATGCTTTCCATGGTGGGGGTAATTCTCCAGCTTATCTACTTGAAGATAGATGGCATCGCAAAGACCCTTATGATCCAAACAGCGAATGGATTCCGGGACGCTACCCTGCGATTCGTAACGGCAACTCGGGTCCCAATAGTCGAAATAGTGATTTTTGGTTGACCAATGTACGTTACCTGCGTGTCCGCAACCTGGAGGTTGGATACAATCTGCCAAAAGCATGGATTCAAAAGATAAAGGCCGAAAAAATACGGTTCTATATCAATGCCTCAAACTTGATTTCTTTTGACAATGTCAAAGACTACCAGATTGATCCCGAGATCGAAGCGAGAGCAGCAGTAGTATATCCACAGCAAAGGGTATTTATGGTTGGATTTAATATGACTTTTTAACATGAAACTACGATTTAAACTTACATATATAGGAGTTGCTTTATTGACCTTGTCCTCGTTGAGCAGCTGCAATCACGACGATTGGTTTGACCGGGATTCAAAATCATTGATTACCGATGCACAGCTTTGGAATGACCCAAAACTGTTGACTTCACTCGTCGCCAATTATTACGATAGAATGCCAACGCTACATGGTGTTTTCAATACAGGAGGAATGACTGAATTGGATGATGCCATGTGGTCGGGACATCGCGATCAAAACTGGCGTAATGATTATCAGTTTGGTGACGATTACGGTCGCTATTGGGATTATGGATTGATTCGGGATCTGAATCTTTCCCTCGAAAATATCGATCAGTTCAGTACACAATTGTCTGATGCACAACGCAAGCAGTACAAAGCCGAAATACGCTTCATCCGCGCTTTCGTTTATTTTGAGCTCGTCAAACGCATGGGTGGGGTTCCGATCGTTACAACCCAGCTCATCTATGACTTTAGCGGTGATCCAACACCATTGCAGGTGGCACGTGCCAAGGAGTATGAAGTCTACGATTTTATTTACAAAGAATTGGAAGAGATCAAGGAAGATCTTACCGTCTATAATGCCAGTAAGACCAGAGCCAACAAGTATACAGCATTAGCTTTGGAAAGTCGGGCAATGCTTTATGCGGCGTCCATCGCGAAATATAATAATCTAATGGCCTCACCGATAACGACTGCCGGAGGAGAAGTGGGGATTCCCGCCAATATGGCGACGGGGTATTATACCAAGTCGCTAGCTGCTTCCAAGGAAATTATGAATGGCCCCTATGCACTTTATAATGAGAATGCCGATAAGGGTGCCAATTTTTATGATATGCTCAATAAGAAAACTGGTGCTGAAGTCATCTTTGCCAAGGATTTTGTAACGAGTTTAAAAGTTCACCGCTTTGCTTATGACAATATCGTCAGAAGTCTGACCGAAGACAATGAGTCATCATCGACGATTTCTCCTTCATTGAGTCTTGTAGAAAGTTTTGATTATCTAGACGGTAGCAAAGGCACACTACATGATAAAAACGGCGCAGGAAATTACGTAGCCTACCAAAATATCAACGATATTTTTGCGAATAAAGATGCTCGTTTGTTTGGGACTGTGATTTATCCGGGAACTTCCTTTCGGGGACGTGCTGTGAGTATTCAAGCTGGAGTGGCAACTTGGGGGACGAATGGAGCTTACCAGTTTACAGCAGCGCCACAACTGGGACAGAATTATGCGAGTGGTGGTTTGTGGACCGGCTTTGATGGACCGCTTTATGACGCACAGGACGTCAGCAACACTGGCTTCTATATCCGTAAATTTGTCAGTGATGCGCCGGCAGCCAGTACTCGCGGTACATCAGCTGCTAACTGGTGGCCGTGGTTTCGTCTTGGTGAAATTTATCTCAACGCGTCAGAAGCTGCATTTGAGCTGGGACAGACTGTGGACGCAAGAACTTACGTCAATAAATTACGCGAAAGAGCAGGATTTCCGGCCAATAGCGTTAGTAACCTAACGATGGATATTATCCGGAACGAACGTCGTGTGGAACTTGCTTTCGAAGATCATCGTTACTATGATCTTAAAAGATGGCGTATTGCACATTTGGTGTGGGACGGATCGGAAAATGATCCCAACGCTGTTGTATATGGACTATATGCTTATCGTGTCGTGCGTCCAGGGCATGCCGATGACGGTAAGTATATCTATGAACGGGTAAGACCTGCGCGTTTCAGAAAGGCACGCTTTTTCCGTATGGCCAATTATTATGCGTCCATTAGTCAGGATGTCATTAATAAAAATCCTAAAATAGTTAGAAATCCATTCCATTAATCTAGTTGTACGATGAAAATAAAATTTTTAAGCTTATTGGTAGCTTTTGCAAGCTTACTCGTTGTAGGTTGTAAATATGATAATTTTGAAGCCCCAAAATCAACGCTTTCGGGACGCGTTGTTTATGAAGGAAAGGCGATTGGCGTTCGGAATAATGGGCCTCAATTGGAATTATGGCAGGATGGGTATCCGCTTCGCTCAGCAATACCCGTATATTTTGATCAGGACGGCTCTTTTTCTGTTAGTCTTTTTGATGGCGAATACAAATTGGTGCGGAAAGGAGATTCACCATGGCTACAACAGGCAACCGATACGGTTTTGGTGCAAGTAAAGGGCAATACGACAATTGATGTGCCTGTAACACCCTATTTCACGGTGACAAACGAGTCTTTTCAAAAAAATAATAACAGTATTACTGCTAACTTTACGGTTAATAGAATAGTAGGTATGGCAAATTTGGAGTTTGTGCGACTTTACCTCGGTAAATCTGTTTTAACAGATCAGGTACAACGCGAGCTACGTGTGGATGCCAATTTGGCTAATGTTGCTTTTGGTCAACCGACAAGTATCGTTGGTGAATTGCCGGACAACCTGAAAAACCTCGATTATGTGTTTGCCCGAATAGGGGTGAAAGCTACGGTATCCGGAGAGTACTACTATACGGCAGTTCAAAAAATAGCTTTAAAATAGGTGCTGATGGCAAGTAAAATTGCCGGATTACGAAGCCACGGGATCATATTCCGTGGCTTTTTAAAGATGCAAAAAAAAATGGTCTAATGCTTATTTATTCTACTAAACCTTCATGAAAAAAAACAAAATTTCAATCTTAGTTACCTTATTTTTAATACATGCTACATGCGGTGTTTTTGCTCAGGCTTATCGCAACGGACCTACGGACAAAGATTTTGCAGGTTATTTATTTGCCTATTTCAAAGGTAATGCTGTCGCAGATGAAGCGGTTTGTTTTGCGATCAGCACAGATGGCTATACCTACAGAGCCTTAAATGAAAACCAGCCTATCCTGGATTCGAAGGCGATCAGCAAGACTGGTGGTGTACGGGATCCCCATATCCTCCGTGGCGAAGATGGGAAAACATTTTATATGGTGCTCACCGACATGACCTCCTCCAAAGGCTGGGATTCCAATCGGGGTTTGATCCTGCTAAAATCCGAAGACCTTGTGCATTGGTCTCATCAGGCAATCGATATCCAGCAGCGTTTCAAAGGTCAGGAAGCGTTGAAAAGAGTATGGGCACCACAAACTATATATGACCCTTCGGTCGGTAAATACATGGTGTACTGGTCCATGCAGCACGGAAATGGTCCGGATATCATCTACTATGCCTATGCTAATAAGGAGTTTACAGATTTTGAAAGCGAACCTAAAGTGCTGTTTCTTCCAAAAAATGGTAAATCCTGTATCGATGGCGATATTATTGCAAAGAATGGCTTGTTCTACCTTTTTTACAAAACTGAAGGACATGGAAATGGCATTAAGCTGGCGATAACCGATTCTCTGACTTCGGGAAAATGGATTGAACAGCCGGGTTATAAACAGCAAACCAATGATGCTGTGGAAGGATCCAGTGTCTTTAAACTCAATCAGTCCGATAAATATATCCTTATGTATGATGTCTATGGTAAAGGGAAATACCAATTCTGCACCTCCGAAGACCTTGATCGTTTTAAAGTAATCGACCATCAAATTGACATGGATTTCCATCCACGTCATGGGACCATTATTCCTATTTCAAGACAAGAACTTTTGGACTTGACCTCCAAATGGGGGAAACCCAAAGATATAGAATTCGCATTCAGAAAGAATCCCGTTTTGGATGGCTTTTATGCCGATCCAGATGTACTCTATTCCAATAAAACAAAAAAATACTATATCTATCCAACGAGTGATGGTTTTGATGGCTGGGGGGGCTATTATTTCAAGACCTTTTCGTCTTCCGATCTCAATCAGTGGAAAGATGAAGGGGTGATTTTGGACCTGAAAAAAGATGTTGCCTGGGGACCTCGCAATGCATGGGCACCTACAATAACGGAAAAGAAAGTCAAGAACGATTATAAGTACTATTATTATTTTACAGCAGCGCAAAAGATCGGTGTTGCGGTGGCTGATTTACCTACCGGGCCTTTTAAGGACGCGGGAAAACCGCTGATCGATTTTAAGCCTGAGGGTGTCAATGGCGGGCAGGAGATTGATCCGGCGGTGTTTAACGATCCGAAATCGGGAAAAAGCTATCTGTATTGGGGAAATGGCTATCTGGCTGTTGCTGAACTCAACAAAGATATGGTTTCCATCAAAAAAAATACAGTAAAGGTACTCACTCCGGATAAGACATTCCGCGAAGGTGCCTATGTTGTCTACCGTAAAGGACGCTATTATTTCTTTTGGTCAGAAGATGATACCCGGAGTGAAAATTATCGGGTACGCTATGGAACTGCAACTTCCCCAGATGGACCGATCACAGTTCCGGCTAATAATTTAGTCTTACAAAAAGATCCTGCGAAAGGGATCTATGGCACTGGGCATAATTCGATTTTGCAGATTCCCGGTAAAGACGAATGGTATATTGTTTACCATCGATTCAATTATCCCAAAGGTATTGATATGGGCGACGCAGCAGGATTTAACCGGGAGGTATGCATGGATCGTTTGTATTTTGATGATCAGGGCCATGTGTTGCCTGTTGTTCCAACGCTTTAATCACTTGAACCAAATGCAAAAAGTAAAATGAAGAATCTCATAAAAAAACTATCCGTCTTAGCTGTTTCTATTGGTATGGGCATCAGTGGCCTATACGCACAGGCTGGATTTGGTGAAGCCGAAGCGATCAATTCAGACTGGCGTTTCCATTTGGGTGATATCGAGGGGCAGGTCAGCGCAGAAACGAAGCGTGGAGCCTGGCAGCAGGTCCGTTTGCCCCATGATTGGGGCGTAAAATACCCGCTCAGTCCAAGTTTAGCCAGCGCGACAGGCTATTTACCGGGTGGTATTGGCTGGTATCAAAAACAGCTCCTGATACCTATGGAAGATCAGGGCAAAAAAATATTTATCTATTTTGAGGGCGTATACAACCGAAGCGAGGTGTTTGTCAATGGCAAATCTGTTGGAAAACGCCCCAACGGCTATATATCCTTTTCTTATGATATCACGTCATATATTGAGTTTGGAAAAGAAAATACCATCGCTGTTAAGGTCGACCACAGTAAAAGTGCCGATTCAAGATGGTACACGGGATCGGGCATTTATCGTGACGTTTGGCTTGTAAAGGCCAATCCCTTGCATATCGATCAATGGGGAGTATATGCCTATCCCGAGCTAAAGCAAGGGAAAGGAATGTTAAATACCGAAGTGACCGTTGTCAATAGTACGTCCAACGGCAGTGCGGTTACCGTTGTGCAGGAGTTGATTGACGCCGCAGGGAAAGTTGTCGCTAATAAATCGGAGAAAGTGAAGGTTGATGCTGCTGCTAAAGCGACGATACAGCAGCAATTGACGGTTGCAAACCCTAAATTGTGGAGCTTGGATCAACCCAATCAATATACCTTGCGGACAAGCGTATTGCAAAATGGAAAGCAAATTGATCAGTCGGCAATCAAAACGGGCTTCCGAACTTTTACATTTGATCCAAACAAGGGTTTTGCTTTAAACGGCGAATGGATGAAAGTCAAAGGCGTGTGCCTACATCACGATGCCGGTGTGCTGGGTGCTGAAATGTATACCGAGGTATGGCGTCGGCGGCTGCAGACATTAAAATCTTTGGGTGTCAATGCCATTCGAACCAGTCATAATCCGCAAGCATCCTCGCTTTACACCTTATGTGACGAGTTGGGGCTGTTGGTTATGGATGAGGCATTTGATGAATGGGAATTTCCAAAACGGAAATGGCTGCAGGGCTGGAATGTCGGAACGCCCGGTTTTGAGGGATCGTATGACTTTTTTGAAAGCTGGGGAGAGCAAGATCTTGCAGATATGGTCAAACGGGATCGCAATCACCTCTCGATTTTCGCCTGGAGTATAGGGAATGAAGTGGATTATCCAAATGACCCTTATTCACATCCTGTCCTTAACGGCGAGAAGAAGGAGGGTGGTTTTACACAGGCTTCGTATGGCGGATACAAAAAGGATGCACCAGATGCGATGCGATTGGGTGATATAGCGAAACGCTTGGTTGCGGTTGTGAAAAAATATGATAAAAGCAGAGCTGTTACAGCAGGGCTTGCAGGTGTGGCTATGTCCAACGAAACGGCCTATCCGGGGGCACTCGACATTGCAGGGTACAATTATACCGAAAGTCGTTATCAACTGGATCATCAGCGCTATCCAGCACGCGTGATTTTCGGAAGTGAGAATCGGCACGATCTTCCGGCATGGCTTGCCGTACGCGACAACAAGCATATATTTGGCCAGTTCTTGTGGACGGGTATTGACTATCTCGGAGAGTCGGGGCGTTGGCCTTCACGTGGATTTTATTCGGGACTGCTGGATTTCGCAGGTTTTATTAAACCGAGGGGTTATTACCGCCAATCGCTGTGGTCCGATAAACCAATGGCTTATTTGGGAACCTATCCATTGAAGGGCGCAGCAACGACTACCGATGTTTGGTCTGCGTTGGAATCCGAGCAAGGACAACGGAAAAATGAAGCGCCCTCCATGGATGCCTGGCCAATTTGGAACTATCAGGAGGGACAGCAAATCAGGGTGGTCTGTTACACCAATAGCCCTCAGGCGCGATTGGAGCTCAATGGTAAGGTTGTTGGCGAAGAGAAAAATTACGATGAGAAGACAGGTATCATCTTTTGGGATATTCCCTATGCAGCTGGTAAACTAGAGGTTGTTGGTCTGGACACGAATAAAAAAGAAGTAGTTCGGCACACTATCGAATCCAGTGAACGTCCGGCGGCGATTCAGGCGACGGTGATAGGAGGGAAAGCGATTGAAGGCGGTGGCATTTTGCAGGTTGCCTTGCAAGTGGTGGATAACAAGGGACTTCCTGTGGTCCTTTCGGAAGATGAAATCACCTGTGATATTGCTGGACATGCGCGATTACTGGGTATGGAAGCGGGGAACAATGCAGATATGGGCGACTATACCGATAATAAACAGCGCGTTTATCATGGAAAAATGATCGTGTATGTTCAGGCTTTGGGCAAATCGGGCGATACAATTAATATACGATTTACCTCGCCTTGGTTGACAATGGCAAACGTAACCTATAGCATAAAATAATTAACTCACTTGTCTTTATTGAACTTCTGAACTAAAAAAGCACCGGAAAACTCCGGTGCTTTTTTTATGCCAAAATCTTATAGGATGTCCATTCCACTATTGGAAAAATTACGGTTTTATATATTGCTCACAAAAAATATAAATCGGCCAAAGCCAGTTTGTACTTTGCTGCTACCTATATAAAAATCAACAAGGTTATTTCCTTGAAAGGAAATAACCTTGTTGATTTTTAGCTAATTGTTTATTATATCTTGCTCAATAGAGTAAACAAAGCTTTAGCAGTTTCTTCCGAAGACCCAGGGTTTTGCCCGGTAATGAGATGACCATCTTTGACTACATAACTATGCCAATCTTCCCCTTTGCTGTACTGACCACCCAATTTTACGAGTTCATCTTCCACTAAAAAGGGAACAACATCCGTTAGTTGAACCGCTTCTTCCTCGCTATTTGAAAATCCGGTAACTTTTTTGCCTTTGACTAGTGGCTGACCATTACTATCCTTGACATAGCGAAATACAGCTGGGGCATGGCATACGGCAGCGACAGGTTTGTTGTGGGCCCAAAATGATTCGATCAATGCAATGGATGTCTTATCGTTGGTTAAATCCCACAAAGGTCCATGGCCCCCAGGATAGAAAACAGCATCATAATCCTGCTCATTGATATGATGCAAAGGAATGCTATTTGCCAATTTTACTTGAAGCTCCTTATCGGCATCAAAACGTTTGGTTGCTTCGGTTTGAAAATCCGGGAGTGCACTTTTAGGGTCTATCGGTGGCTGACCACCTTTAGGCGATGCAATTGTCACATCGATTCCTGAATCTTGCAGAACGTAGTAAGGTGCAGCAAATTCTTCTATCCAAAAACCTGTTTTTTCTCCTGTATCTCCCAATTGGTCATGTGATGTCAATACAACCAATACTTTTAATTTGTCTTTTTTCATATTAAATAACCAAGTCTGTTAAAAAATTATATGTTTAAAACGATAGTACAAAGTAGGGGATAAATTGCCAGAGCCCTATGTGATATACATCACAATTTAGCGAATGGTTTTGCTTTTGTGATATAGATCACATTATTTTGCTTGGTATAGCCTGCTCAGTGTTTCGCGGGAAACACCCAGATATGCTGCAATCAAATGTTTGGGAACGAGATTATAGAGTTCTGGATATTGCTGCATGAGTTCCTCGTAGCGGCTTCGGGCATCGTTGTTCAGCAGTGACATTATTCTTTTTTGTAGCCCAATATATCCTTTATTGGAACGCCATCTAAAAAAGGTTTCAACTTCGTGAATTTCCTTACATACTTTTTCACGGTCCTCGTTCGATAAGCAAAGAGTGTCTGCATCGCTGACACAATCTAAATTGACCGTAGCCGGGCCTTGATTATGCAATGCATTATAATCGGAAGCCCACCAGGTTTTTGTGGCGAACTGTAAGATATGCATCTTTTGTTCATCATTGGTGAAATAGGTCTTTAGACAGCCATTTAGCACAAAATACTCTTGTTCCACAAGGTCTCCTTGACGGATAATCATTTGTTTCTTTTTAAAGGAGATCGGTTTAAAAAAAGAAAAGAAGTAGTCGAATTGTTCGTCGTTTAACTGGACGGTCTTGTCGATATGTTGTCTCAGAATTTCACGTTCGGTCATAGCTAACAGTTACTTGATCGATTTAAAATTAAACAAAATCTCACAATGATAGCGAAGGCCTGCATCAAGTTCCCCTCAGATTCAAAATTAAGAAGGGAATAACACTACTTTTACAGGGGTATAACAGGGGGGTAATAGGGATATACCCCTGCTACCCCCCTGTTAACTCCCTGTAATCTCCCTGTAATATATTAAGATAATATCAATTAGATTTTAACTTTTGCCCAAACAAAAAAGGACCTTGAAATACTTTAGCCGCGCTGCTAAATTTCCATGTTTAACCGGTTTAGTGATTTAGAAAAAATGATTTTTTTTTGATTTTATTTTGTTTATACAAAGTTATTTTCTATTTTAGTGTTGCCCATTCAAGGGCACTTTTCATAAAATAGGTTAATAATATGGCTAAAACACCCGGAGTACCCCATGCTTTCGGGTGTTTTTTTTGTTTTTTACCCTTCCGTTGTTCCTTGGATATGTTTAACTAAATTTAAATGCTTAAGAACCTATATCTTGCCTGATTGGCTCATTGGTTAAATATTTCAGTTTTAATATTCTAGAATAATCGCTAGTAATCTCATGATTATGGAAATTTATTTCGCTGTATAACGATTCTGCTACAGTGTTGCTAATTATAATGACTTTGAGTAAGTTTAGGGAAAGAGCCACAGGAAATAAATTATGTCTATTGTTGACAAACAGACTTTAGCAGATTTAAATGTTACCAACAACAGGTATAAGGATATGATTGATTTTTTCGATTGTACAGTTACGGTAGGTGGGCGGGATATGTTGTATAGTTATTTTCTTAAACCTCTTTCCTCTAAATTGGAAATAGAAAGCAGACAGCATTTAATTCTTTTTATGCAAAAAGTTGAGATTTCGGATCTATTGGATAAGTATATGATGCAGGATCTTGAGCAATATTTGTCTCTGCCACAGGAACCCTATTCACCTTCTCGGACTACTTATTACTTGGAAATGGTGTCAACGAATTTTTTTTCTTTGGATTTTAAAAAACGCGAGATACTTGTAAAGCGATCTATTCACGAAATAGCAAAGATTACGGATGGTCTTGCTATTTTATTAGAATATGTAAAATCAGAAGGTCATACTTTAGCTATTCTCAAAGAGTATAGTAAACACATAGATTATGTTTTGGAAGATATCGATCGGGATGAATTTATACAGTTGCTGAATAACAAATTTTCTAAAGAGCTGATGATCAAATACGATTATCTTTTTAGAAATATAAAACGAAATGCAATACGTGAGATTTTCGATGTTTTGTATCATTTGGATGCCTTGTTCAGTGTAGCAAAAAGTATCAAAGGAAAGAATCTTGTATTTCCTCAGATTGAGGAAAAGACAGGGGGAGAGGATATGATCACCATACGTGGAGCTTATAATTTATTTATCGAAGATGCCATTAAAAATGATGTCGAAATCAATAAAGAAAATAACCTTTGGTATTTGACTGGAGCAAATATGACAGGAAAATCTACCTTGTTGAAGACAATTGGAAGCTGTGTTTATCTGGCACATCTTGGTTTTCCGGTTCCAGCAGATGCGATGAAAACAGTGCTTTTTGATGGAATATCGGCGACCATAAATTTAGGTGATAATATAAATGCAGGTGCAAGTCACTTTTTTAACGAAGTATTACGGGTTAAACATTTGGCGGAGTTACTGGCATCCGGTAAGCAAATGTTTATTCTCATGGATGAGCTATTCAAGGGGACAAACCATAGTGATGCTAGTGAAGCAACCCAGGAATTAGTTAACTGTTTGAAAGGATATAAGAACAGTGTATTCTTATTGTCCTCACATATTACAGAAATTTGCCCCATACTGTATAAAGATGGTATTGCGATGAAATATTTAGAGGTTCAGTTGGATGAACAGGAGGGGATTGTCTTTACGTACCGACTTTTGGATGGTGTTGCCGAAGAAAAGTTAGGCATGTGGTTATTGCGTAAAGAACGGGTATTTGAGATTTTAAGGAAATTTGATTTGGGAAGACAAAAAGAATGAGATTATTGTGATATTGATTATATTGTTCCAGTTTTATAGTCTTTGGCAAACTTTTGGTCGAACATAACCAATTGTCTGTATCTTATCGGATTCCGTAGACTTGACAAAGTAATCTAAACCATTTTTTATGATATCCCGTATTCAATTTAGTGTTGTTCTATTTTTTATCTATTTTAACTGCTACTCGCAATCTAAATATGTCAATCCGTTTATCGGTGCGGTTACCAGTGGTGAAAAAGCCGAAACGGGAGGACACGGATTCGGTAAAACTTTTCCAGGAGCAGCAACTCCATTTGGCTTAACACAGATTAGCCCCAACACGATTACCGGTGGAGATAATGGTTCTGGATATAACTACGAGCATACCTCCATCGAAGGATTTGCCTTTACACAAATGAGTGGTATAGGCTGGTACGGTGATCTAGGTAATTTTTTAGTCATGCCGACCACAGGAGAGCTGAAAACTTCGGCAGGCAGTGCCGAACATCCGGAAAAAGGCTACCGCTCTCGTTTTTCCAAAAAAGATGAGAAAGCAGGTGCCGGTTACTATGGCGTGGTGCTTTCAGATTATCATATAAAAGCTGAAATGACCGCTACACCGCATAGCGGTATGCTTCGGTTTACTTTTCCCAAACATAAAAAGTCGCGGATTCAGATCGACTTAGCGCGGCGAGTAGGTGGTACATCTACGGAACAATATGTGAAAGTGGTGGACAACCATACCATCCAAGGATGGATGAAGTGCGCGCCCGAAGGTGGAGGTTGGGGAAATGGTGATGGGAAGGCAAATTATACGGTCTATTTTTATGCCCAATTTAGTAAGCCTTTTACCGATAAAGGAGTATGGAGTTGTACCCTTCCAGAGGGGCAAAAACGGAAATTGGAAGATGTCACAAGTGCCAGTTATCAAGAGATGGTTTCCAAATCTGTCGTCACAAAAAATATCGGCATTATGGAAGGTAAACATTTGGGGTTTTATACCGAATTCCCTACACAAGTAAATGAGCAGGTCTTAATGAAAGCTGGAATTTCATTTGTCAGTATGGAGGGAGCCAAAAATAACCTTGAAACAGAAATCAAAGATTGGAACTTTAACAATGTATTGAAGCAAACGCAGAAACGATGGGATGATGCATTAGGGAAAATCGAGGTTCACGGTGGGACAGAAGACGAGAAAACTGTTTTTTACACAGCTTTGTATCATTCGATGATCGATCCGCGAGATTTCTCGGATGTAGATGGAAAATACGTTGGCGGTGACGGACATATTCACCAAACGAAAGATTTTACCAAGCGAACAGTATTTAGCGGCTGGGATGTTTTTCGAAGTCAGTTTCCTTTGCAAACGATTATTAATCCGACTATCGTAAATGATATGATCAATTCTTTGGTGACATTGGCCGAAGAAAGTAAACAGGATTATTTAGAACGTTGGGAATTTTTGAATGCGTATAGTGGCTGTATGATCGGAAACCCTGCCGTATCAGTTATTACGGACGCCTATATGAAAGGGATATCCAACTTTGATGTAGAAAAAGCTTATAAATATGCGCGACAGACTGTTGAAAAATTTGGAAATGGAGAAAAGGGAACTACAGGAGAAATTTCAACGACATTGGAATACGCTTATACAGAATGGTGCCTGTCTCAATTAGCAAAACGATTAAATAAAACGGCTGATGTGGATTTATATGCTCATCGTGCGCAAAGTTATAGAAATCTCTTTGATCCCACAGTCGGCTGGTTTCGACCGAAAGAACAGGATGGTACATGGAGTAAATGGCCAGAAACGGGCCGCTTAACCCAAAATTATGGCTGTGTTGAGAGCAACCCTTATCAGCAGGGATGGTTTGTCCCTCATGATGTGGATGGACTTGCAGGCCTTTTGGGTGGTAAGCAAAAAACCATCGCGGATCTCAATAGTTTTTTTGAACTCGCTCCGCAAGATATGATGTGGAATAATTATTATAACCATGCCAATGAACCGGTACACCATGCACCCTTTTTGTTTAATCGTTTAGGAGCGCCATGGCTCACGCAAAAATGGACGCGTGAAATTTGTTCACGTGCCTATCATAATTCAGTTTATGGTCTGATAGGTAATGAAGATGTGGGGCAAATGTCAGCATGGTATGTATTGGCGGCATCTGGATTACACCCTATTTGTCCGGGTGACACACGCTATGAGATTACAAGTCCTGTGTTTGATACGATCACCTTTAAACTTGATCCCAAATATTATCCTCGGACACAGTTTGTAATCAAAACAGAAAATAACTCGCCTGAAAATCGCTACATCCAAAAGGCTGAACTTAATGGCGTCTCTTATAATAACTGTTTTATAGATCACAATGAAATTATGCGAGGCGGAACCTTGGTGCTATTTATGGGTAAAGAACCGAATAAAGAATGGGGGGCTCAGTAAAATTGTTGAAAGCAAATAAAATCAAAGTCTCAAGCAAGTATCTGAAAGTCGCATCAGTAAATGTTTTGGCAAAAAAAAAGATGAATTACTTAAAAAAACAACTCTATATCCTGTGTCTATTGGGCGTGTTGGGCCAGGCAAAGCAGAGCTATAGTCAGCAGCTGCCGCTATTTAGCAAAGAAAGCAACAGCCTGTCTGGAGACTGGCTAATAGGAACTCCCCAGGCGAAAGCAGGACTTTTCAAGACGAAAGAAGGTCATTTGGTCTTTTCCAATGGTTTGGTCAGCCGTACATTTACGACTTTTCCAAATGTAGCCAGTATTGGTTTGGATGAATTGACTGGAAATACAGCATTTCTACGGTCGATTCGACCTGAAGCCAGCGTAACAATCGATGGGTTTACCTTTGATGTCGGCGGATTGGAAGGACAGAAAGTACATAATTATTTACTGAAAGAATGGATCCCGAGTTTAAAGGCAAACCCCATGGCTTTTAAATTCCATGACTATAAAATTGAAGATACAAAACCCCGTTTTGGTTGGAAAAAGAGACCAAACTGGATGCCTAAAGATATGCCTTGGCCTGTCCCGGGCAAAGAGCTGACATTTACCTATACATTGGATCAGCAGGCGATCGATGCGCTTGCCGCAAAGAATAAAAGTGACCAAAACAGGGCATTGCTGTTGGAAGATAAATTTCAGCATCTAGATTCCGGATGGAAGTTGATGGTTTCAAAATCACATGAGCGTAATTCCTTTGTCAATGAAGGAAAAGTGGGCGAAATTATGGCACTTGAAAATGCTGCTGTGTTCGCTGAAAGAACAGTTCCTCAAGAGGTAAAGGTACTCGTAGCCAAGATGAATAAAGGTACTTATCAATCCAACGATTGGGGATTGGGTTTTGGACTAAGCCTAACGAATAGTAATCCCAGACTTTATTGGAGAGCAAGCGAAGGCAAGGTTGTTTTTTTTGATGGCAAACGCGATAACGGAACTTTCGAAGTTGGTAAAGTAGATCAGCTATGGTTTAGATATGAAATAGCAGATAAAGAATTATTGGCACAAGCCTCTTTGGACGGACAGCAATGGCGTACTGTTGGTCATCTTCCACTAAAGTCGGGTGACAAGATACAACTGGTTCGTGTCGGAAAAATGGATCCAAACGGCGGGAATAAGGATGGTAAGGCTTCGACAAAGGAAGGGCGCTCCAAAATAGAAGGTTTTTGGGCATACGGTGATTTTCCATCCCAATTTGCAGGCGATCTATCCAGTAAACTTGCTTATATGAAAAACATTACGGTACAGGTTCATTATGATCTTTATGATGACATGCCGATCTTTAGTAAGTGGATTACCGTGCAGAATCAGTCGGACCGGGAAATTGTGGTTAATAGCTTTAAGAGTGAGCAATTGGCTGTATTTGAGCCCGAAAGTTCGGTAGATCATAGAAGCCGTTGGTTATACCCTAATATCACGGTGGAAACAGATTATACATTTGGCGGTATGAGCGATGAAATCGTTTATTCCTCGAGTCTGGAGTGGAAAAAAGACCCGCTATATACGACACAGGTCCACTACGACCGGGAGACACCCTGTCTGTTGGAAGTTGCACCTAAAATGGGACCTGAACAACAGGTTGCTGCCGGTGGAGAATTTGCAAGCTATCGGGTTTGGGAGCTGTTGAACGATAGCTGGGAACGCGAACGTAAGAGCCTTGGATATCGAAAAATGCTGCGCTCCATGGCGCCATGGGCAACTGAAAATCCAATATTGATGCATGTACGGAGTTCGGACAACGAGTCGGTAAAAAAGGCAATTGATCAAGCATCGGAAGTTGGTTTTGAAATGGTGATTATGACCTTTTGGTCTGGATTCAATGCCGAAGATGATTCTCCCGAAAATCTCAAGCGTATGAAGGAGCTTGCTGACTATGCGCATAGCAAAGGAATTGAACTTGGAGGCTATTCGCTCCTGGCTAGTCGGCATATTGATGCTAAAAATGACGTTGTGCTACCTGAAGGCATGCATCCTCGCTTTGGAAGTTCACCCTGTATTGAGAGTGAATGGGGCCAGGCTTACTTCAAAAAGCTGTATAACCTGTATGAAAGTTCGGGATTGGGCGTATTTGAGCACGATGGATCTTATCCTGGAGATTGGTGCTATTCCACCGATCACCCCGGGCATCATAATGAAAAAGACTCACAATGGAATCAGTTTAAACGGATCACTGATTTTTACAAATGGTGCCGTGAAAAGGGAATCTACCTGAATATTCCGGATATGTATTTCTTGAATGGCGGAAACAAAGTCGGGATGGGCTACCGTGAGGCGAACTGGTCGCTTCCGAGGGCACAACAGGAGATTGTGGAAAGACAGAATATCTTTGATGGTACCTGGGCAAAGGCGCCGTCTATGGGCTGGATGTTTGTTCCTTTGGTAGAATATCAAGGTGGAGGCAAAGAGGCAACGATCGAGCCTTTGAAGGATCACCTACCGCATTACGAGCAACGCTTGGCCAATCTATTTGGCGCAGGTGTACAGGCCTGTTATCGTGGGCCACAGCTTTATGACTCCCCAGAAACAAAAAATGTAGTGGCCAAATGGGTGAATTTTTACAAGAAACACCGCGAAGTTTTGGACAGTGATATTATCCATGTAAGACGTCCTGACGGGATGGATTATGATGCTATTTTGCACGTGAATCCGGCGGGGAAAGAAAAAGGATTACTAATGATCTATAATCCATTGGACGAAGCGATAAAACGAAAAATTAAGGTCAACTTATACTATACCGGACTGACAGGAAATGCACAAGTGGTTGAGCAAGATCAGAACAGCAGCATAATACCATTAAATGCAGCCTCGGAAGCGATCTTTGAGGTCAATATACCGGCAAAAAGTCAAACTTGGTTCGACATTAAGTAAGCCGCTCGGCAAACGTTTCGGATCAAGACTTCAATTTTTTAAAGAGTCTTCTCATCACAATGATGAGAAGACTCTTTTTTGGACTTGACTTACATGTTATTTTGTGTGCGACTTTATCTGATTGACAAGAGTTCACCACATGTGTCTTTTCCGATCAGGTTTGTCGTCGTTTATGCAATGGGATAAGCCATGCTATACGTTATTCAATATGGAGCAATTTTTTTTTGCGCTGTTGCGAAGAATGGCGCTTCCATTGGAGAGCCTTTTAAGAATAAGTCAGATAGGATCGCAAAAGAAGAAAACTCGTTTATTGTCAGTTTTGGACTTAATTAAAAAGGTTCTTTTTACTTAACGTCTTTTTTCTCCGGCCATTTTACAAACACGCCCGTTTCAAGTGTAAGTTCACCAGTTGCAGCATTATAACTATCCTTGGATAGGATAGGGATTTCACCGGCTACTTTACTTTGTTCGGGATTATGTGTACGGTTATGGTAAGTCGGCACTTTTTCAAGCTTGACCAATTTACCATTGATGCGTAGATTTTTTTGAACAACGGTTACTTTAGGCAATTTATCGTATCGGATGACATTCAACCCTTCGAGGTCCCGCTGTCTTTGGGCGAAATCAATAAAATACTTGTATTGCTCCAAGAACGATGTGATGTGTTTTTTCATCTGGATCTTTTTACCCGGGAAGGCTAGGGACCCTACATTGACCACTCTTTTAGTGCTTAAATCTTCGACATACATCGTGACCCAGGAATGTTCATAATCGCCCCAGCTGAAATAGGTTTCTTTGGGGTTAATAGTGTCTGGAACGGCTTTGTCTGCGATATAGCCTTCTTTTTTTAGTGTGATGCGATAAGAACCTTTGTGCCAGCCTACGGTATTGCGGACACTGATAAAATCACCCTCCGCATCTGAACTGGCATAATATCCTGTAGTTTTTAAAGCCTTTTTTGTTCGTTCAAACCAACGCGAAAAGATGCCATTAAATTTGATATCTTCTTCTTTACCAGTCTTAACACTGATACCGCCACCGGCAGATTGAATACCACAATATAAAGGCATATTGTTTAGGGATATATTAAAGGGTGAAATGTAAAATGAATAGTGGTCTGGGATGTCATCTTGTACAATAATATCAATGGAAATAGAATGGAAATCATTGACGGCTGAGTCCAATACATAATAGGAATTGGTATGCTGTTTTCATATTTTTTTTAAGCTCCTCTTTGGTTTGGGAAAAGGCTGTGCCACTGAATAAGGTAAGTGGTACGAGCACCGCCAAAATATTTTTTATCAATTTCATAAACAGTTTTAATTGTGTTCACCAATATACTTTTTTTTCTTTTAGCAGTAAAGGGCTGATTAACCGGTCGATTCAAATAGTACAACAGACGAATCGTAAATCATTTTTGGCGAATTGTAAACGGGGGGGAGAATCTCTGACCGAGCACTTTATATTTGGTTCCAAGAAATGCCAAGAACATAGATTGGAGTTTTTTTGAAGTAGGGAGTGAACAGATCTTAATCCGCTAATTCATTGTGCTGTAGGTTTATGTGTGCCATTTTAATTTTAATTGTCATAGTAGATAGTGCCTTATACTTAAGGTGAATGTTTTTCATAGGTAGTAAGCCGTAAAGGACTCCCCGTTCTTGCGGCTTTTTTGTGTCTATTGGCCAGTTATAAGAATCGCTGGCTAGCGTAGTCCTATAGTCAGTTTGCTAGGAGATCTTATATTTCTTGGCTGTTTTAGGCTAGGATAAAAAAAAAAGTCAAAATTTCTTTAGGACGTTTTGTCTTTCCCGTTGTCATCATTGTATAAATGGAGATTTTGGCCGTTAAAAATCCATTTACAATGCAACTACTATGAAATTTTAGCCTATTAATCATTTTTAGCATGGCACTGACTAATAAAATATTCCAACAAAGTGAGATTGAAAGTTTTGAATTCAATCACAAAGTTTTAAAAAACTGTTCATTTATCGATTGTACGATAAAAGGGAAAAGCTTCATGAACTCCATGTTTCGTGATTGTAAGTTCATTCGTTGTACCTTTATAGACTGTAACTTTCAGTCTGTTGTTTTTCAGGAATCTGGGCTTTGGATGGAAAGTACATTCGAAGCGAACGATTTTTCGAAAGCCATTATTGGAAATTTAAAAATTGAAAAGTCCTCCTTTCTTTACAATACATTTGACAAAACAACTTTCGATGGGACAAATTTGGTTCATGTGGTTTTTAAAGGAAAGATCAGTTCTTCATGGTTTTATGGAATTCCTTTTACAGAAGATTTATACTCTACCAATCTTTTTATTCTCAAAAAAGCCAAACCATTAAAAACTCCCTTGATAAATTTCGGTCATGCGGAATTGAAGGACGTTATATTTTCTCGGAGGCTAGATCTCTCCAGTACGGTTTTTCCAAACCAGGAACATCTTAAAATCATCAATAATCCAAGACGTTTTTTTGATAGTTTCCTCAAAAGGTCAAAAGAAGTATTCACGGATAATGAATCGTTAGTTTTCTGTCGGGACTTGGTAGATAATGTCTTGTATAAACCCGAAAATAGGGGTATGCCGATCATATTGGTTGATTTAAATCAATTTTATCCCTCATTGAATGAAAATAGAGATCGTCTTATTGTTGATCTCCTGAAAGCGGGATAATCATATCATTCTATATATAATTGTTAATGCAAAGCCGTTTGGAGTTCCCAGCTCTAGCGGCTTTTTCCCTGTATCCCTGCCGTTGCCATTGTTTGCTCTTGCCAGTGCCTTTGTTCACTCTTGTTCCTCGTAAACGCCTACCTGAGACCTAATGTTTATCTGGTTCACGAGGTAAACACTAGGCGATTCATAGGAATTTGATTGGTTAATTGCAAAAGCAGGGCCGAAGCAGTCCAGTCAAAAGGCAGTGCAAGGGCCATAACTAATGGCGGCGGTTAAAATGCAAGCTGCTGTATCATAGTTTTCTTATATTTTTGTATATATAAGAAAATTAGGTATATTTAATTAATTGTTTAAGATGAACGAATGAAAGATACGAAGTTATTAAAAGGCACTTTACAAACGATTATTCTAAAGCTATTGTCTGGAACGAAAAGAATGTATGGCTATGAAATGACTCAACAAGTAAAACTCTTAACCGGAGGAGAGTTTATTCTGACTGAGGGAGCGCTCTACCCTGCATTACATAAGCTAGAAGCGGAAGGACTCCTGGATACAGCAATAGAAGTAGTCGATGGAAGAGCAAGAAAATATTACTCCCTGACAGTGAAGGGAAAAAAAGCTCAGGTAAGTAAAATGAAAGATGCGTTGACCTTTGTGGAGAAGTTACAGGTTATCTTGAACACTAAACCAATTGTATCATGACAGAAAAGAAATTGACCAAAGCGGAATTAGGTATTCTGATGGATTTTATTCGTTCTAAAGGATATCGTTATGTTGATGTTCAACTTGAAATTCTGGATCACTTTGCTTGTAAGGTAGAGGAACTCATGTCTTCAGATGCCGGTATATATTTCAATCGAGCCATTGATCTCGCTTATGCCAGTTTTGGAGCGGCAGGTTTTGGAAACATTGCCGCTAGCTATGAATTGAATCTGCAACGTAAACAGATCAATAAATTTCCTGCTGATTTTTTACAATTCGTCAAGCATTGGCATAGTGCAATTTATATCGTGTACTTCACATTGTTCTATTATTTTGTGCCGCTCGATGCAGATGCTTTTTGGACCGGATTAAAATTAGGGATGATCGGTACACTCGTTTTTTATATTCCAGTATACTTATTGCGGCATCGGCCTAGAGGGAGCAAATACTGCGTTTATCGCAATTATCTTGGTTTAACGATACCGATTATGGTTTTGATCATCGGGTTGGTTTCTTCTGAATGGATCGTTAATTATATTCCTTTAGCTTTGTATCGTGTTGTTATTCTTATTTTTATGTATGTTGGATTAGGAATTTTGTATATATTTGAAAAGAATCTAAAGGCCATTGTCCGACGGGTAGATGAGATCGAAGTGCTGCACCAGAGCTGACGATTAATTTTTTAAATTATGAAATATCTTTTCCTGTTGTTACTAAGCATTTGTTTTTTGTCCAGCTGTGACAAAGAAGATATTGACTTTGACTCCACGGAGGTCGGTGGTGGAACAATGGCTAAAAGGTATCAATTTGAAGGGCGTTCCGTCGGGTTTTCGGTTAGCCAGATTTACGTGGATGGTACCACAAATAAAAACTTCTATTTGGGGACAGTTTGGGGATTAAAAGATACCACACCGCAACTAAAACTAACTTCCCTTCGTAACTATTATAAACCTTTCAAAAGCACAATTTCTTCTACACAACCCACTTTATCTCCCATTCATATTATTCCTGGATTTGATGCTGTGCGAGCTTTCGCGAAGAAAAGCAAGGGGGAACCGGCTGTTTTGAAGCAATCATCGGTAGGGGCATTTTTCGATTATAGGGCAATACGTTACCATCTTAATAATAGCCCTGACGTAGATAGTGTACTCAAATTGGTCCGTCACCATGATTCCACCACGATAAAAAGAGCTAATAGCCTGTTGTTGCGTCGAGAACATATTACATTTAGTCTCCATGCGGATCTGAAAGACTATGAACAGGCTTTTAATAGGGATGCACTTGGGAAGTTAAAAAATACAGGTTATAATCCCTACTATGTTTCCTCAGTCAACTATGGTACACACTCAATCATGATGGGAGAAAGTGATTTTCCACGAGGAGATCTTAAAAATGTATTGGAAAAATTGCTGTACAATCAATTTCTGACGAAAACCGACGAAACGGTATTAAAAGGGTCCGACGTATTGGTTTATCTGCGCGGTGGACGTCAAACAAGTTTTATTAGACGCGCGACAGGTCTGGATGAAATTAAAAAACTTGTCGTTGATTATAAAAATGAACTTGAACTGCAACAGAATAGCTTTGATTATCCCATTAGCTATAGTCTAGGAGGCCTTAATTCCCATGGGCACCTGAAATTCTGGTACTCTTATGATTTTCTCGTCCGTGAGGAAAAAGAGTAATTTTTATTTAAACATATAGATAATTAAAGGGTATTTTTTACATTTGGGCTATTGTCGCAAACGGCATAATAGTGCTGTTTTTTGTCTATCTATTTTAAACAGGGCATAACCATTAGCCTTTTTGCTTCAATACCATTATTAGCTAAAAACAATTATTAAAGAAGAACTATGGAAGAAACAATTAAGACATTGATCTACGTTCACGCATTTTTTGGTGGGATAGGATTGATTACCGGCCTGATAAGTGTGGCTGTAAAAAAGGGGGGAGCAGGGCACAAGAAAATGGGGATTATATTTTCCTATGCGATGGTGATTAGTTCTTTAATTTCGCTTGTTATTGCGAGGATGCCGGGCCACGAAAACACATTTTTATTTTTGATCGGTATCTTTACCATCTATCTCATTCTAGCAGGTAATCGCGCATTGACTTTACGCAGTAAAATTAAACAACAGGCCGATTGGAAAGACAAACTGATTTCCGCCACGATGCTACTTGTATCGGTCGGTATGTTATGTCTTGGTCTAATTGGATTGGTACAACAGGTGGCAAATTCTGTTTTATATGTCTTTTTTGGTGGTTTTGGTGCATTTATGAGTATTCGGGATTTTCAGCTGTTTAAAAGTTTCAAAGAAAAGAAAAATGCCTGGCTGGTCAGTCACTTGGGCCGTATGGTAGGCGCATTGATCGCGTCGGTGACAGCATTTTTAGTTGCTGGGATTCAGCTTGGTTCAACGCTGGTTTGGATTATGCCAACTATTGTTGGCACCGTGTATATCATCTATTCCAATCGAGCATTGAACAAAAGTAAAGTACTTCGTACGGATTTGCATTAATCTAGCGAGTTCAAATCAAGCATTAAAAAGGCCTAAGTAAAAAACTTAGGCCTTTTTAATGCTTGATTTGATGCAGATGAATCGTTGTCAGGAGGCATTTTTTATGACTTTTTTTTACGTTGATTTTTGATCCAATTCAATGCAATAGCACTTGGTTCACGCGATGCCGAAAGGCTTGTATTGTGATCTAATAAAGGAAATAAGCAATATTCGAAGGGCTTTCCCTGTGCTTTCAGTGCATTGATATGTTCAATCGATAAGCCTACAGGTATTTGGATATCTTTGGATCCAAAAAGCCAGAGTCCTGGAGTTGTTATCGTTTTAAGTGATGTCATCGGATCGGTATTTGTAAACTGATAGCGATCTGGATCATTCGCTACATGTTGTCGGGCATCGGCTTCCGTATGTTTATCCCAAAAATCTTTTTTTCCATTTGTAAAGAACTGGAAGCGGAGCTGCTCACGGGCAGGGATAACTGCTCCACTGTACAATACAAAAAAGTCGACCAAAGGATTTTGGTTAGTCGCTAAGGGAATGATCCATCCCGCTTGGCTGAATCCCAGTAGCCCTACAGGAATGTTCGTTTTCCCTAGTTGTTGATGGAATGCTTTTACTGCCGCTTGTGCATCTTTAGCGAGCAGGTGGAGGTTGGCAGAATCGATATTATTGGTACCGACCTCAGGGCCAGCATAGGTCCCCTCAGATTTTCCTACTCCGCGCTTGTCATAAGTAAATACGGCAATACCGTTTTGGGCTAAATATGAGGCAAAATCCATCATTCTTTTCTCTTGTCCAGAACCATGTATGAGGACAATGGCAGCATGGGCACGCCGAGGCTGAAGTATGGTTCCTGCCAGGTTAATACCCTCACTCTTAAATACAATATCTTTTGTAGACCAGTCTAAAGATTGCGCTTTTGTATGCTGTGCAAAAAGAACGCAATAAATGGCGATGAGAAAAGTTAGCGTACTAAATGTAATCCGCTGTAAGGGAGAATAGTTCGTCAAGGAATAGTCTAATGGATAAGTTTTAGGCATAATTAATTCGGTGTTAAATTTACTTTTGTCTAAAGTAATGGGTTTAATTCTAAAAAGTGTGCGTTTTTCGGTAGACTGTGGATTTGAATCGGTAAATCGTACTATTTTCGTTGTAAATGGCGGACTAAAATTCTCTCGAATCCTCTGCTTGGCATTTCGCAGATACACTATGTCCATTCCTGAAAAAAGTTTACAAAAGGTCTAATACAGCTCTTACTTTACGGTTGGTCTTATACGGCTCTTGCTTCACAGTTGGTTTTATACGGGGGGCTATATTTTGTGGGTAGAAACTAGCGATCAAATTTACTTTTGATCCGTTTTATAATCGTTATTTCTACGGAACTTATTCGGTCTTTATTCGCTTTCATCCGAATGAAGTCCGAATGAGGTCCCTATAAAGTCCGTATTAGCTCCCTGAAAATTAAGAAAGTTTGTGGGAAATAAAATAGCGATGGAATAAGATTCGTTAACAGTGTTTTAAGTTTTTCTTTCGTGTTGTATAACGTAATATATCCTTTATCAAAAGTTAACATCTGAAAATTATTTTTGAGCTGAATGAAGCGATTGTTCCTTTGGTAGTTTTCCTTAAGGAAAACTCAGCAAGTAAGAAAAACTCAGCAAGGACAACCATAAATCTTATGAAAGAATAATATGCAAATTTTCTGCAACATGATTCCTCTCTTAGGGGAAACCGATCTTAGTACTGGACTTCTTATTGTTTTTGCCCTTTGTTTATTTGCCGTTGTGGCCTTTGAATTTGTCAATGGCTTTCATGATACCGCGAATGCTGTTGCAACGGTAATTTATACCAAAGCACTTAAACCAATTGTAGCCATTCCTTGGTCTGGCTTTTGGAATTTTCTAGGTGTTTTTGCAGGTGGGATCGCAGTTGCTATGGGAATACTTAAATTGGTGCCTCTCGATACCTTAATGGCACTACCTGTTTCGGTAGGCGCTTGCCTGGTCCTTGCTGTATTATTAGCGGCTATTATCTGGAATTTGGGGACCTGGTATTTTGGTATTCCATGTTCGAGTTCACATACTTTGATTGGTGCTCTTATCGGGGCTGGTATAGGCTTCACCTGGTATTATGGTGGCAGTGGTGTCAATTGGCATAAGGCCGAGGAAATTGGTCTTTCTTTGATTCTCTCACCTTTGATTGGTTTTGGTTTAGCAGTGTTATTGATGCTCTTTTTAAAGCATGTCGTCCGTTATAAAGCACTTTTTCACATCCCACAGGGAGAAGATGACAGACCTCCCTTGTTAGTACGCGGTATTCTTATACTGACCTGTACATTGGTCAGTTTTTTTCACGGTAGCAACGATGGACAAAAAGGTGTAGGACTGTTTATGTTGATCTTAATTGCATTTCTGCCTGCTCGTTTTTCAATCAACCATTCCGTACCAGATGCGGCTGTCATTAAAACGCTCGATCAAACGGAAATCGTGTTACAGAGAATTGCTTCCAGTAATGTCGCTCAGGGAACGATGTTTGTGCAAGTCAATCAGGAGATTGAGCAAGTCAAGTTGCATTTGATGGATAAAAGTGTAACGGATAAAGCCGGTACTTTTAAATTCAGAAAAGAGGTTGAAGGTTTAGTTAAATCCATTGCTACATTAGAGAGCAGTAAACAGATCGATATCAATCCTGAAAATCGATTGGAGCTTAATCGTAAGTTGGGCGAATTGAAACATCTTACGGACTTTGCACCGATCTGGGTGATCTTAACTATTTCAATCGCCTTAGGTCTTGGGACAATGATCGGTTGGAAACGTATTGTAGTAACGATTGGTGAAAAAATAGGAAATGAACATTTAAGTTATGCTCAAGGAGCCTCAAGCGAGATTGTTGCTGCTTCGACAATTGGTATCAGTACCGTATTGGGTTTGCCGGTTAGTACAACGCATGTGCTTTCAAGTGGTATTGCCGGTTCAATGGTCGCTTCTGGAGGAAAGAGCAATCTGAATAAAGGGACACTCAAAAGTATCGGTCTTGCCTGGGTACTTACCTTACCCGTGTCAATTGGCTTGGCATTATTACTATTTGTATTCTTCCATCTTTTTATTTAGTTGATTGTTATCTGAATGTTTTTGTCATCCATTGCATTTGTACACATGGCTATTGACAGGTAAATATTAAAAACTTAAAAAATGAAACAAATTCTTGTTGCCTCCGATTTTTCAATCAATGCAAGTCATGCTTTGCGTTACGCCTTGTCTTTGGCTTCTCGTTTGAATATGGAAGTTGCTGTTGTACATGCCATACACCCGACAGAAGGGATCAACAACAGTACTTATAACGCGATCTTTATAGAAGATTATTACGCTAGAAAACGTGCTGCTTTGCAAGAATGGACTGATCAGGTGGTCCAGGAAAATAAATACAATGACCTCAAAGTGCGAACCGTTGTTGAAGTAGGTTATCTGCGTAATGTAGTCACAAAGTATGTTGAATATACGGATGTTTCTTTTTTGGTGATGGGAATTACCGGGGCGACAGGCATTAAAGAAATTGTCGGTAGTAATGCGAGTATGGCTGTGACAAAATTGCGTATTCCGACCTTGATTGTACCTCCTGAAAGTAATCTGTCGGTTATTCCAGTCATTACATTGGCAACGGATTATAAAACAACAAAATTGTCTGTTCGTGATGTCAAAGCGCTCAATCGTATTTTAAAACTTTCAGACCCCAAGAAGTTGGAAATTCTACACGTCTCAGAAAGGGATTTGGACGAAAAGCTGGTGCGTAATGGCGAGAAAAAAATGCGTCAGTTGCTTCCTAACGTAGATATCAACTTTAATTATGTGGATGAGGATGATACACGGCCATCACATGCGATCATTGACTTTGTTGAAAACAATCAGACCGATATTCTGTGTTTGGTCAAACGCAACCATAATATGATTTACCGTTTATTTGCAAGTAGTACGGTGAATGAAGTTTTGAACCGATCAGTTAAAGCGATTTTGGTTTTGCATGAATAATCTGAATGGAAACTTTTTTTACGCTATATATCAGGCCGTTTTGGATTTTCCAAGCGGCTTTTTTCTTGACTTTACCAATGCTGCAGAACGTGTTAGCGCGGAAAATTCGAGTTGTCTGATCCATTGTTTAAGTCCCAATTTTCGGAATCGCTAAATTGAACAAACGGTTGCGTTTTGATCAGAGTTGCCAATGCTGATAATTCTCGTTATTATCGTAAGGTTATAGTCTGTTCGTAAGCAGATTGACTATCGTTTGTTCGTTTATAAAATAAGAAAATTGTGAAAAAATATCTATTTCTTGCAGGTATTCAGGTAATGTCAGCGTTAGGGCTATCGGCTCAAACGACAAGTTCAAATGTACCATTACAGCTATTGGGTACCCGGAGTTGGATCCGTGTAGACATGAAGGATAATCAACCGAGCATATCCGGAGCGAAAGTCTTTTGGGCAAAAACGAATAAGAAACCGCAGACAGCCAATGCGATATTGGCAGAAGGTGTCAAACGTTATTATATTCAGCAGGTAGAGCCTGAAACGACCTATTATATCTGGGTAGAATCTGCTACAGGAAAATCCTTGGCAAATGGAAAAGTGTATACGAGCAAGAGATGGCAGCTGGATAATACTGAACTCGATGAAGAGCGAAAGAATCCAAGTTCAAGAGCAGTTCCTGTTGGTATGGAAGTTTATTGGCAGGATGAATTTAACGATCAATTACTTAATCGGAATAAATGGACGACCAACTATTTTTCATCCTTGAATTATCTGAATGCAAAATCCAAGGATGAAATGTTGCATGATCGTTTGCCACAACCCGCTTATACTTTAAATGGATCAGCGATCAATCTGTATGTCAATGATACTATTCCCAAACGGATTTTTACAGCGGGTGGCAACCAGAAGATTTCATCCATCCAAACCTACGATTGGAAGTCCAATGAAAATTTATTGGACAACAGCAAAGGTGGGTACTTTGAAGTTAAGGTAAGACGTAACCGACAGGGGAATCCCAAGGGAACAAATACAGCTTTTTGGTTTGATTCACCTGGACCAGATATTCGTTATTATCTTCAAGAAGGATCCGAAGTCGACGGAATTGAAGGCATTCGCCCCAAGGGACAGCTTTTTGAAATCGACGTTTTCGAATATATTACGGCTCAGTTTGTGATACATGGACATGTTGATCAAAAAGGGGTATTTCAACGTAACCTTGCTACACATATTGCAGAGGGGTATGAACATGTCGGACAATGGGTAACACATGGGGTATTGTGGACACCCACAAGTATTAAACATTATATCAATGGAGATCTGATCAAAGAATATACGAATAAAAATCAGATTTATTCACCCAACCACTTTTTGAACGTATTTCTTGGAGCCTATGGATCTGAAGGCGGAGTCAATATGGAGGTCGATTATATTCGGGCGTATAACTGGCCTTTAAAAGATGGTAATGAATTGCCTAATCCAGATTTTGAGGGTAAGTCTGGCCTTGCACCTTGGGAAGGAGCAGCGGTCATCGAAGAAGGGCGCGGCGAAAAGGGGAGTAAAGCGGTGGTACTTGCGCCGGGTCAAAAAATAGAGCAATATGTTTATTTGGATCCCCAACAAGACTTCAAACTTGTCTATTGGAGTAAAGGAGACAAAGTGCAGGTGGAAGTCGATGATGTCACTGTCGTAACAGGAAAGTTGTCGAATTTAAAGACGTTAATACCTGATTTAGAAAAGAAAGGTGGAAAGCAGGAGCTTGATTTTGTTACTGGCAAGGAGATTAATCCGAATAAAAAAATTGTTCGGATCGGATTTACCAATGTAGGAAAAGGAAATGCATTTTTGGATAATATCACGTTGAAAAAAAGATCGTTATAATGCGGTTTTCTTAATAAATATTGGCTCCATGTATATCACGTAGGAGCCATTTTTATGTTTTTTTATGTGGTAAATGTTTCTTTTGATATGCTGAAGGTGACATATTTGTCTGTTTTTTGAAGAAATGAGAGAAAGTAGCGGAGTCCTCAAAACCCAATTCAATCAGGGTAGTCTTGATTGGATTGGGCCCCAAACTCAGCAGGTGCATAGCTTCCTTTAATAAACGATTATGAATCAGTTTGAGGGGGCTAGTCTCCATGTATTGCTGTGTTTGCATCCAAAGACTTTTTGCAGTTATATTCAGTAAATTTGCGTAATAAGCGACATGGTGTTCTTGTTTATAATGAAGTTCTACTAATTCAAGAAAACGATTCAGGATGGCTGGATAAGCGTATGGTGCTAAATTATCGATGTGGTTGATTAAGGAGTGGTTAATCTCTAGTAAGCTAGTTGCCAAACGTGATAAAATGAGTGATAATGGTGGCTGATAGCGATAGAGTTCATTACGGATCTTATCGAATTCATAGCGGAGCGTTTCAAATTCATATGGCGTGACCTGAAGTATCGGATAATCTTTAAGGAGTTTTATGTTGATTGAAAGCGCATGACATAATTTTTCAAAATTTTGCCAGGGAATTCTAAAATGATAAACAGCGGTTTCTTTGAAAAAATAGAAAGAACTTGACTGACCGGGGAACATTAGATGAATTTGATAACCCATTATATTATGTTGCCCCTGATCAATCTCACGGCGACCTCCGCTCGAATGTATTAAGATAAGGGTCACCACTTCTTTGCTTTTGAGCATATGGTAGGTGTGTACCCTGATATTCCGCATGCGATATAAAAAACCGAGATGCTCTACCTCGTCGTCGCATGTTGTTATGTTTGCAGCATTAAACATAGTTATTTTGGTCTGGGGAGGTGTTAAGTGTACGATTTGTTTTATTGAGTTTTTACGATTCTTATTTAACGATTATAGGGATATTCCTGTACCCAATGAAACTTGCGCTGTATTAATTCGAACGCTTGCACGTCTTGTTTAATAAGTTTAATGTGCGCTGTATGGTCATCAAAGGTTTTTGTCAGAAGAATATTTCCGTCAGAGTTGATCTGATAATCAAATTGATAATTGTTTAGGGTAATTTTCTTACCGGGGGCATCAATAACAACGCTCTCCCTTTGTGGGGTATAGTCTGTGTTACGTATTAAGACCTTGTTGTTATCAATTTCGAAAACAATAAGTCGCCAATCTTCAGGGATTGATTTACCTTGTGTTCCCGCTTGTTCAATACGGTAGATTCCATAGAGTGGTGACTTCGTTAGGTACTCAGCTATCATTTTTTTTGTACTTAATATGCCCATGCCCTGTTGCACCATAAAGAGCAGTAACACCACCAATTTGGCGATAAACAAGCTTTTTCTTTTCCAGCTTTTGTTGAATAGGGGTTGTTGGAAAGGGAGTAACTGTACAGGTTTTCCTGAAATAAAAATTGCGAACAATGCTTTTAAGTAGGGAAGCAGTAGAAATATGGAAAGTAGCAGGAGTGCTGTAGAGACCATTTTAACGGGGACGTCATAAAAATAGTTGACGGCCATAATATTGATACTGGTCGCAACCGTAATTAGTGCACCAGCAACCACCGTTTTTCTGAAAAGCAATAAGCCCGATAATATTTCTACTGAACCAATAAGTATATTGTAGCCTTGAGAGTAACCAATATAGGTCCATGCCAGCCCCATAGGAGAATACTCGCTCAATGGCTGTAGAAGTTGTGTTAACCTCGGCGGTTGCATTTGCATATAGAAGACTTTGTACAGTCCATAGTTAATAAGCATAAAAGCAACATAATAGCGAATTGCTGTGGTTAACCAATAGAAAAGGATTGTATAGCTGGCTCTTCTTCGATCCAATATGGACCATAAAGCCGCCCCAACTAATGCCAGCAGGAATAGGATCAATAAGGATATCCAGGCATAGGAGGTATCTCCACTTCCGTTGATGAAGATGCTGTGGTCGTAAGAATAGCCCAATATATTTTCTGCAAACCAGGGAGTCAACCTTTGCATGAAATGAGTAAGAGGGATGCTGATATATCCATATAACGGATAAGTACCGTTATTAAAAACAAGAATAAAGGACAAAATGAAAATAAAGGAATATCGAAAACCTAATTTTCTAAAGGCAGGCCACCGTTCTGGAGCGTTTTCGTTAAGAATATGCATAATTAAAGTTTACTGTATTTAAGTTAATATTTTTTGGTAAAATAGATCGATTATTTATTGAAATAAATAATCGATTAAATAGTAAATAATCATTACGATGTATTTGAACAGAAGTTTTTATCTTGCTCTTAAAAAATAAGAATCATGGACAAGATCAAAGAATATTTTGAATCGCTCGTTGTCATGAATGATACGGACTGGGAAGTATTTTCCGCTAAGCTTGTTAAGATGGAGTTTCCAAAAAAATCACTGATTTTGGAAATCGGAAAAACTGAACAGTATTTATCTTTTATTGAAAAAGGAATTGTACGTTTCAATATCCCAAAACTGGACTATGATTTTACTTTTGGATTTGCTTTCGAAAACTCTTTTGTAAGTGGGTACGATTCCTTCTTGACGCAGCAGCCTTCATCGTATCATCTCGAGGCAATAACAGATTGTATTTTATGGCGGATATCGTTTGAGGATCTCCATGCGGTATATCAAACAACAACGGTTGGGAACCTAATTGGTCGGAAAGCGGTTGAGGACATTTTTCTAAAAAAAATGAAACGGGAACTGACGCTACTTGAAGATTCGGCAAAAACCAGGTATATCAATTTGATGCGTGAGCAACCTGAACTGATTCGCAACATTCCCTTAAAATATCTGGCTTCTTATATTGGTATTAGACCGCAATCGTTAAGCCGGATCAGGAAAGAAATTTATTAACAAATGTTCATTGATAACAAAAGGAAGGGCACCTATTTTTGTTATAAAAAAGATGAAACCATTTTTTGTTTTAATTGTCGTTTGCATTATTTCCAATCTCATCCTATTGCTGCTGAAGGGGGAGATGGATATTCTTTTAGCGGGTAAAGTTGGATTGGCAGTGATGCTGTTGTTCACTGCATTGGGACACCTACTTTATACCAAAGGAATGATGTTGATGCTATCCGACTTCGTTCCATTTAAAAAAGAAATGATCTATGGAACCGGTTTAATGGAATTCATGGCTGCAATTGGGCTATTTGTCCCGCAGGTGAGCCGCATAACGGGAATCCTTTTAATTGTCTTCTTTCTACTGGTATTACCTACAAATATTCGGGCAAACTTAAGGCGTATCAATTACGAGACGGCTACTTTTGATGACGCCGGTCCAAACTATTTGTGGTTTCGTATTCCGTTTCAAATCTTGCTGATCGCCTGGACCTATTATTTTGTGGTGCGTTAAAGTAGTTTTCTTAACTAAAGCATAGCAATAAATTAACATAGTGTTGTTTAGTTTTATTTAACATTTTTTTATTTTTGCTAAACTTTTAGATTGAATAGAATGAAAGAAGCCATCAAGATGGTCGTATTTGATATGGCAGGTACGACAGTGAACGAAAATAATATTGTTTATAAGACACTTAGAAATGCAATAAATACGGTAGGGGGATACGAACTGACATTAACAGAGGTATTGGCCCATGCTGCAGGTAAGGAGAAGCTACAGGCAATTAAGACTGTACTCAAAAATAGTTTGGATGTTGATGATGATGAATTGGCTCAACGGATGTTTACTTTGTTTTTGAAAGACTTGGAACATGCTTATGAAGTCGAGGAAATTTACCCTAATGCGAATGCGGAAGAACTATTTGCAATCTTGAAAGAGCGGGATATCTTGCGTGTGCTCAATACGGGCTATGATCGTAAGACAGCCGAATCACTTTTGAAGAAGCTTAATTGGAAAGTTGGCAAAGATGTAGATGCTTTAATTACTGCTTCTGATGTACCTCGAAACAGACCTTATCCAGATATGATTGATCTGGCCATGCAAAAATTTGAAATTACCGATTCGAGTGTGGTGATGAAAATTGGAGATTCCATCATCGATATACAGGAGGGGCAACAAGCGGGTTGTGCTTTGAGTATTGGTATAACAACAGGTGCACATGATGCGGCTCAACTCAGATCGGCAAATCCAGATTATGTGATTAATGATCTACTGGAGATTGTTGAAATACTTGAAAAGAAGAATATATCCAATACAGTCGTCTAGTCTTTGACGCAGTTTAATAAAAAAGCGGGTATTTCCTACAAGAAATACCCGCTTTTGATTGTGATATGATCCACATGTTATTGCATTTGTATGCCTTCCATTGAATTCTGGTTTTTGTTTTTCTTAAACATATTCATATCCATTTTTCCAAAACGGTAAGAAAGGTTCAATTTGATCAACTGTGGATTTGACAGTCGATAATAGGTTTGAGAGAATCCTTCACCCGATGAAACAATGGTATTGCCACGTGTTCTGAAAATATCGTTGATGGCCAATGTTGCTGAGGCAGCCTGATTTTTCAAGAAGCTTTTCTTGATGGCAAAGTCGATACCATAGAATGGTTTGATATAGCCTTGTGAAGAGCTTTGCGCCTGGTTCATTGGTGGACCGAATGTTTGACCCTGTGTCACTGGCATATTTGTTTTGCCTTGATATTCAAAGGCTAGCTGTAGATTCCAGTTTTTCTGTAGGTTGAATGTATTGTTCAGTTTTCCAAATACTGTCCACATACCTTCCGAAGGCGTTTTCTCATCCACCTCAATTTTGGAATTGTAGAAGTTGAGGTCTGCAGTCAGATCCCACCATTTTTTGAGATTATTGGTATAAGTAAATTCTGCCCCATAATTCTTGCTGGAATTGGCATTGATATAGGTATTAATGAAATCCATTTTGTTCGTTACCGGATTGAGTTCCTGTGTCAGGTAACGTGTAATTAGATTGTTTGTGCGTTTATAGTATACTGTTGCCAAAAATGTACCTTTTCCATGTGTACGGCTGTAGGAAAGTTCGCCGGATGTTGTGAATTCAGGAACAAGGTCAGGGTTCCCGCGTGTAATATTCAAGCTATCCGTGTAATCAACAAATGGGATGAGTTGAAAGAAGTTTGGACGGTTGACACGACGGGTTACGCTCATCTGTATTTGGTCTTTTTCGGTTAGCTTTTTGCTCAAGAACAAAGAAGGAAATAAGCTCAGGGGATACTTGTTGTGGAACTTTTCGTTTGTATTCAAAAGTTCACCGTCGTACGTTGAACTTTCTGCGCGCAGCCCAATTTTATAGGATACCCAGTCCTTGAGGTTTCCTCCAAGTGAGGCATAGGCTGCGTAGACGCTGTTTTTATTGTTATAGTTAGCTGATGCTGCGGTTATATTCTCAAAATCATCTTCGCCTACTGCTTTTAAGGAATTATTGTTGAGATTTTTGAGTTTATTGATCTGTGCACGCACACCAGTTTCGAGTTTCATGCCATTTTTGAATGGTTTGACATAATCTGCCTGCACAGTCATGAACTTATTATCACCGGAACCGATGTTCTTTTGAATCTGAGTTCCGCTGATTTCGCTGCTTGCATTGCGGTAATTGGTGGTGTATAAACCATTGGATGTGTTGCTGCCGCCGAAATAATTGAAATCCACAGACAATTCCTCGCCTTCAGTTTTGAATTTTTGAACAAGACCTGCCTGCAACCCCCGTGGTTTAAAGCTTCTTTCAGACTCGGAAATCCGATCGCTGCGTGATTCGCTATTGCCAGAGGTGGTTAAGATCGACGAGTTCTCATTCGGCTTAAATTTACCCTGAACCAATACGCCGGCTACAGATAGCGTTGTTTTGGGACTTAAGTCGTAATCTACGCCGAGCCGGCCAAAAGTAATCATACCTTTTGTTTTGCCTTCAATATCTTGATCTACTGTTGATTCTATGCCATTAATTGTACTTGTACGGTGGCTGTCGCCCTCGGTGTTGGTCCGCATGCGCATATTCATTCCCGTCAGTGAGATATTGAATTTATTTCGACGCAGATTTAAACTACCCATAAAGTTGGTTCCACCAAAGCGGTCTCCACCTAAGGTGACCATACCATTGTATCCAGCTTTCTTATTTTTCTTCAGGATAATGTTGAGGATACCGGCCATACTTCCGGAAGCGTCGTATTTGGCAGATGGATTTGTGATAATTTCGATTTTATCGATCACATCGGCAGGAATCTGGTCGGGGGTGAGCGTTGTAGGTTTTCCATCGACAAAAATTGTAGGGGCTGCATTTCTCAGTTTTACGTTTCCGTCGATATCTACTTGTACAGAAGGCATATTGCGGAGTACATCGATCGCAGTACCGCCAGCTGCAACGATATTCTTCTCTACATTGAAGACTTTTTTGTCGATGTCCATTTCGAGTAGTGCCTTGCGGCCAGTCACGGTAACTTCATCGAGTTTACGGTTGTCATCGTCCAATTTGATCGCACCTAGATCTTTGTTTGTTGTTTTGCTATCGCTATAGTCTACAGCAAGATCTATCGGCGCATAGCCTACAGAACTAATTTTTAGTTTCCATTTTTCTTTTGGTGAAATGGCTGCGAAATTGAACTTTCCATTTTCTGAAGAGCTGGTACTTTTTACCAGGATTTCCCTTTCTTTACCTGTAGCTTGATCCTTGATAACCTTCAATAAATTCACGGAAGCTTGTGAGATAGGTTTCCCGTTGTTGTCCACAATTTGGCCCGAGAGCTGACTTTCGGACATGGCGAAAGCAGGACGACCACCTGCAGGGGCTTGAGCGTGTACGGAAGCAACCGCAGTTGCCATTAGCGCTATTGCTATAAATCTTTTCATTTTTTCTTTGCTATTCTACCGGCTACGCGGATTAGGCTGTTCGATAGTACACAAATTTGAAAAGGATTTTTTAGCTATGCAATCATCTGTAGACCGAAGCGGCCAATGTGTAGACGAACGGATAATTGCATCGATTCAATTTGTGGCGGTAGCATTAGATAAATTGTTCAATATTTTTGATATATTTTTTACCGATAGGAAGGGCGGTTTCAGGTAGGGTGAGTTTGCTTTGGGCGACCTGCTCAATACGATTTTTATTGACAATAAAAGAATTATGTATGCGTAGGAAGTCTATTGTAGGTAATATTTTTTCCATTCCACGGAGGTTGCTGCGCGTAAGAAGGGGCGATTCACGGTCCACCAGGTATATTTTTACATAGTCCTTCAAGCCTTCGATGTAGCTGATTTCATGGAGAAAAATTTTCGTCTTTTTATATTCTACATTAACGATAATATGATCCTGTTCGGGGAGCTGTTTTGCACGGAGCAGCATACCCTCTTCCACTTTTCGGACTGCAGCTGCGAGTCGTTCTTTTGAGATCGGCTTAAGCAGATAATCAATAGCATTTAGCTCGAAACCTTCAACAGCATATTGGTGATAGGCCGTGGTGAAGATAACCAAGGGTCGGGGAGCGAGCTCGCGAATAAACTGCGTGCCCAATTGATCGGGCATTTCAATATCCAGAAAAATCAGATCGATAGCGTGATTTTTTAAATATTCTTCCGCTTCGGCCGTCGCATTAAATTTATGGACGACTTCGATTTGCTCAAAATTCAATAAGTCGTCTTCTAAAATATTGAGTGCGAAGGGTTCATCATCTATGAGTATACATTTAATCTTCATCGGTCATCAGTTTGAGGGTGACTTCGAAATCTCCAACATCGGTTTTTCTGATGCTGAGGTCATGTCGATTGGGATACAATAATTGTAATCGTCTGCGTACATTGGTCAGTCCTATACCTTCGTTTGGACGCGGTTCTGTATGTTGTAAGATTCTATTACGGGATATAAAGATAATGCCACCCGGAGTTTCCTGAAATTGAAACTGTATCTGTGGAGCTGTTTTGCTATCTACGCCATATTTGAATGCATTCTCCACAAAATGTATGAAGAGTAATGGGGGGATCATTCTATTTTTGACCTTGTCTTCGATATCAAGTGTTACATTTCCTTGGATAGGAAGACGAAGGGTCTGTAAGGCAATAAAATTGCGCATATGGTCAATCTCTTTAAAAAGTTCGACTTTGGGGCCGTCTACTTCGTAAAGTATATAGCGTAGCATTTCGGATAACTTAACAATAGTGTCTTCGGAATCTGGTGATTGTTTACGAATGAGCCAACGGATATTGTTCAGTGTATTGAATAGGAAATGCGGGCTGATCTGTAGCTTTAACATTGTTAGTTCTGCCGTTGTTTTTTCAAGCGCAATCTGTTTGTTGAGCTCCTTTTGTCGCGCTTGCTCATCGTAAAGGAAGATCATTGAAGACGTGATCATACAAAGGGAGTAAATAATGCCTGGGCCGATGACCAACCGTACAAAAAGAATATTTTCCTTCGTCAGATGAGCAAGCTCTCCATCTGGATTAAAATAAACTATGCTGTAGTTCAGTGCTACGTAGGTGGCAAACCCAAGTGCCATTAATAGTACAAAGATCTTTCTGCGACCGAAAAAATAGGTGGGCGCAACAACGTAGCAATGCAAGTAAAAATGAGTAGCCAGGAATACAATATTTACTAAATGCGATAACGCCGAATAGGCTTTGAAATCAGCGATCTTATCCGGCTGGTAGAGATACGTTATAAAGGGCAACAGCAGTAATATGGTCCAGATGACAATATGTAAATAGAATTTTCTGAAGAATCTGCCAATCATGTTATGTCTAATTAATCCCTTTGCTTTTGGATAAGACCAAACTTAGATAAATTGCTTTTTATATGCAATATAAATACGTTTCTATGCAAAAAGAATTATGCATCGAAGCCTGCTTTCCTAAGGTTATCATGACCTGTTGCTAATCGATTTGGTGTTAGAAACATGACCTGCTGTTAAATGATATAGTGTTAAAAAGAGGTTTGCGAAAGAAGACGAAAGCGGGAAATACGCTGGACTGTTGGAAATAGTTTTGTATTTTGCAGGTATAAACTTTGTAACGTGACATTCAATCCAAACCGATATCAGAATATGCCCTACAGACGCTGTGGGAAGAGTGGTATTCTCTTGCCAGCCATATCATTGGGGCTTTGGCAAAATTTTGGCGAAACCGATATTCAAGCTGTATTCCGGAAAACCTTGCTGACCGCTTTTGATCGTGGAATCACCCATTTTGACCTTGCCAATAATTATGGTCCTCCTCCGGGAAGTGCCGAAGAGAACTTTGGACAGCTATTGCGTACCGATTTTGTGGGCTATCGTGATGAACTTTTAATTTCCACTAAAGCGGGTTATACCATGTGGCCGGGGCCGTATGGTGATTGGGGAAGCCGTAAATATTTGATGGCCAGTTTACATCAGAGCTTAAAACGGATGAGTCTCGATTATGTGGATATATTTTACCATCATCGACCTGATCCGAATACACCGTTGGAAGAGACAATGGCAGCATTGCGAGATATTGTTCATCAAGGAAAGGCCTGCTATGTAGGCTTGTCCAATTATCCTCCTGATCTTGCTCAGAAAGCAGCTGCGTTATTGCGTGCTATGGGGACACCATGCCTTATTCATCAGCCTAAGTATTCGATGCTGGTGCGGACACCTGAGGAGGGACTTTTGGATGTGCTGCAGGCAGAAGGAATCGGAGCGATCGCTTTTTCTCCTTTGGCACAGGGACTGCTGACCAACAAATATCTCGGCGGCATTCCGGCGGATTCACGTGCTTCGAAAGAACATTTTTTGAAAAGTGAAATGATCACTCCAGAATTAATGGAGAAGATCGACCGGTTGAATAATCTTGCGGTACAAAGAGGGCAAACATTGGCACAAATGGCAATTGCATGGTTGTTGAAAGATGAACGCGTAAGCTCGGTTTTAGTAGGGGCGAGAAATAGTGAGCAGCTGGTTGATTCCCTCAAGGCCCTGGACAGGTTGGACTTTACGACGGATGAATTGACGCATATCGATACTATTCTGAAGCATAATTAATCACCTAATTGATCATATCATGTTTGCCTTTGAAGCACAATTGGAAATTATTGGTATCAATCCTTTTGTTTTTGTTCCTACGGATATTCTTGAAAACCTATTTAAGGATGCAGGAATAAACAAGGGATATATTCCTGTGAAAGGAAAAGTGAATGAAAAGGATTATGTTCAGACGTTGCTGCGGTTTAAGGAGGAGTGGAGACTGTACATTAACACGGCTATATTGTCGAATTCGCCGAAACGAATCGGTGAGACCTTAGCCGTAACAATCGCTTTTGATCCGGAAGACCGCACTATTTTGCCTCACCCCGAACTCGAAGCAGCATTTGCACTAAATAAGGAAGCTCTGCAGGTATTCGATGGATTGTCTCCATCAAAGCAAAAGGAAATTATCCGCTATATTTCTTCCTTAAAAACTGCGGATAGTCGAAGAAAAAACATCGAAAGGGCAATCGGTTTTCTTTTGGGTAAAAACCGATTTGTGGGACGTGAAAAGCCCTAAGAAATCAGACCAGTACTTCGATGTATGTACTGTAATGCTGGCCAGATATCGGGATTATTGGTCAGAGTCTTAGCAATAATTTGAATATACTTATGGATAATCCTAAAATTGTATGGGGTATCATCGGCTGTGGTGATGTCACAGAAAAAAAAAGCGGACCAGCGTTTAATCGCATAAATAATAGTCAGCTAATGGCCGTAATGCGAAGAGATGCGACGAAAGCTGCTGATTATGCTAGTCGACATCAAGTACCCTTGTGGTATTCAGACGCGGACGATTTGCTCGATAATATCGATCTCAATGCGATTTATGTAGCAACGCCACCGTCATCTCATCTCGCGTATGCAGTATCTGCCCTGCGTAGAGGGAAATCTGTTTATGTTGAAAAGCCCGTTACGTTAAATGCGATAGAAGCAGAAAAATTATTGCAGGAAGTAAAAGAAAGAGACGGGAAGTTGGTAGTTGCACATTATAGGCGGCAATTGCCTTTGTTTCTGAAGGTTAAGGAGCTTGTTGGAAATGGTGAAATTGGTGAGTTAAGGACGGTACAATTGCGTTTATGGCAGAGTAGAATGCCCGACCTAGTGACCAAAGGTGGCGGAGATTGGCGTACTGATCCTGCTGTTTCGGGAGGAGGTTATTTCTTTGATTTAGCCCCACATCAATTGGATTTGATGCTCTATTTTTTTGGAATGCCGGTTTCATACGATGGTTTTAGCTTGATTCAGGATAAAGAAAGTGCTGTAGCTGATCAGACCACAGGAACCATTTTGTTTGAAAATCAGCTTGTCTTCAATGGAAGTTGGTGTTTTAATGTTGCCAAAGAAAACCAGGTAGATAAGGTGGAAATTGTAGGAAGCCTTGGGCATATTACTTTTTCTATTTTTGGAAATTCAGTTGTTGTCAAAACAAGAGATGGAGAGAAGGAATTTATATTTGATCATCCTGAAAATATTCAATTGCCGATGATTTCGCGTACGGTAGATTATTTCCGCGGTATCGGGCCAAATCCATCTCCGATTGAGGAAGCCTTGGTTCTGATGAAGATTATCGATAACTTTTCGACAATAAGACCATAGTGTTCTCGTCGTTCTTATCCTAAGCAGCATGATACCATGTACGATCTGTTGGGTCTACCAGCAGTGTTTTATTTTGCGCATTGCTTTGCTGTGAGTGACAGTACACCCATAAGGAGTACTGTCAACTGATTGAATTTGTTCATCGCTGAATGTTAAATTTTTGCTAAAGCAAGATTGATAAATGATAGATCTTCGGCGGTAAGCGTGATATCGATGGCTTGCGCATTTGCTATGGCCTGTTCTGCATTTCGAGCACCTGCCAAAACCACAGTGATCGCAGGCTGTAGACTGGTCCAGCGTAATACCAATTGAGAAAGTGTTACACCTTTGTTAGTGGCAATTGGACTGATGGTATCCAAGAAAGTCTTTACCTTGGCCAGATCAAATTGTTGGAAATAACCATTGCGGTGGTCGTTTTCTTTTAATTTACCTGTATTAAAATATTTACCGGTTAATAAACCTCGTTCCATAGGGCTATATACAATGATACCTAGATCATTTTCCTTTGCATAAGGAACAAGGTCCTTTTCGATACCTCGGTTTAGCATACTGTAACCAACTTGATTACTTGCAATGTTGAGGTTCTTCCGTGCTTCTGAAACTTGATCGACACTATAATTGCTGACGCCGGCGGCACGGATCTTACCTTGTTGTAAAAGAAGATCCAAGGCTTCCATCGTTTCCGAAATCGGGGTCGTGCTATCTGGCCAGTGAATCTGAAGTAGATCGATGTAGTCCGTACGTAAGCGTTTTAGGCTATTCTCTACTTCATGAATTACACTGGTTTTTGACGAATATTTATAAACTGGAATAGTTTTACCAGCTTCTTCTGCATCAAAGAAAAATTCACCTTTTCCTTGGTTACTGCCGTCCCATACCAAACCAAATTTGGTCAATAGCTGTATTTTGGTCCGATCATAACCCTGTATTGCCGCACCGATCATTTCTTCACTTAAACCAAATCCATAAAAAGGGGCTGTATCCAATGTAGTGACACCATTGTCGATCGATGCTTTTACAGAATCAATAGAATCTTTCTTTTCATTTCCGCCCCACATGTTGCCGCCAATGGCGAAAGCTCCATAAGTAATTGCCGATAATTCTAAATCTGTTTTTCCTAATTTTCTGTATTCCATTTTTTTTATTTTTTATATTTCTTGTTAAAATTATTTATTACGCTAATGCACTTTTTTATCAAATAAATCTGTTCGAAATGGCGCTTATTATTATTTGAATGATTGATAGCACAAAGTTATAATCCTGATTTTTATTATTAAAATAATTTAAATTGTGTTATTCTATTATTTTTATAATATATTATTAAGTGTTTTTTTAAGGAAAGAACGAAGGGATTCCTGTTAAGTTTTTCTTGTGCAATCCTGCCCAAACTAGTAAATTTATATAAGGCAGTTGGTCTTGTGAGCAATCACATTTTTATTGGGATAGCTGTTCGGTAAAAGAATAACAATGCAAAAAGTAGAACAATTTAAACCTGATGTGATTATTATTGGATCGGGTTTAGCAGGACTTACGACAGCAATGGAAGTCACCAATGCTGGTAAGAAAGTGCTTCTTGTAGATCAGGAAACGGAAGAAAATCTAGGGGGACAGGCCTATTGGTCCTTCGGGGGACTTTTTCTTATCAATTCGCCACAACAACGTCGCATGGGGATTAAGGATTCTTATGAACTAGCCCGACAGGATTGGATGGGGACTGCCGGGTTTGACCGCGAGGAGGATTATTGGCCACGACAATGGGCTGAGGCCTACTTGAAATTTGCAACAGAAGAAAAGTCTGCCTACATCGCTAAGCTTGGTATAAAGCTGATGTTTATGGTCGGTTGGGCGGAGCGCGGTGATGGTTCGGCCTCGGGGCATGGTAATTCCGTTCCTAGATTTCATGTCAGTTGGGGGACCGGAACCGGAGTTGTGAAACCTTTTGTGGATAAAGCTTATGCTGCGCAGGAAAAAGGTCTTCTGCAGTTTCGCTTTCGACATCGCGTAACAAAATTGCTAACGCAAGATGGTGCGGTAATTGGAATTGGAGGTGATATATTGGCAGACGATCACCAAGCAAGGGGTGTTGCAACCAACAGAACTATTCTTGCAGCGTTTGAATATTATGCAGATCAGGTCGTTATTGCTTCTGGAGGGATCGGCGCAAATCATCAATTGGTACGCGAAAACTGGCCTGAACGATTAGGGAAAGCACCGGCACAAATGATTTCAGGTGTTCCCGCCTATGTCGATGGAAAAATGATCGGAATTGCGGAAGAGGTTGGGGCTCATATGATAAACCGCGATCGCATGTGGCATTATACGGAAGGGATTGAAAATTGGAATCCAATATGGCCTAACCACGGCATCCGTATCTTGCCTGGGCCCTCTTCGCTGTGGTTTGATGCCCGCGGTACCAGACTTCCTGCGCCTTATTTGCCTGGATTTGATACCTTGGGTACACTCAAGCATCTGCAAGAGACAGGCTTTTCTTATTCCTGGTTTATTCTGACGCAGAAGATAATCAAAAAAGAGTTTGCTCTTTCGGGTTCAGAACAGAATCCAGATATTACCAACAAGGATTATAGGTTATTTTTGAAACGCATTTTTGGGAAAAATGCTCCCGGGCCCGTTGAGGCCTTTAAGGAAAAAGGATCTGATTTTATTGTTTCGGACAATCTAAAGGATCTGGTAGCTCGTATGAATCGTTTGACAGGGGAGGATTTATTGGACTATGAAGCAATTAAATCGCAAATTGAAGCGCGTGACCGGGAAGTAGATAATAAGTTCTCAAAAGACACGCAAGTGAATTATATCCGGAATACACGGAATTACCGTGGTGATAAATTAGGCCGAGTGGCAGCCCTTCATAAAATCCTGGCGCAAGAAAATGGACCGCTCATTGCGGTACGTCTCCATGTACTGACCCGGAAAACCTTAGGCGGTCTTAAAACGAATCTCCAAGCACAAGTACTAACAAAGGATGACGAGGTGATAAAGGGCTTGTATGCTGTGGGTGAGGTGGCGGGATTTGGTGGTGGCGGGATGCACGGCTATCGGGCACTGGAAGGCACGTTTTTGGGAGGATGTATTTTCTCCGGCATGAAAGCCGGACAACATATTGCGAGTCTGACAAAGATACCATCTGTCTTAGAAATGTGATGAAAATTAATTTTTTTCTTCATGTTAAAATAGAGGTTCCATAGGCAATCAATGCGATGTTTGCCTATGGAATAAGGAATTATTAGGCTTTTTTTCTGATAGAGCGCATCGTTTGGAGAAGAACAGAAACGAGTACAAGAGCGAGTCCAACATAGAAGGAAGCATTGACTTGTTTGCCTTCGTTGAAGAATAAAAAAGCAATGATAATCGAATAGATGGGCTCGAGATTGAAACTCAAATTGACCGTAAATGCAGATAACTTCTTGAGTGATTCAGCAAAAAGAACATAAAGGCCAACTGTACAAAATAAAGCCAGCAAGATTAAATAGACCCCATCAGAAAAGCTCGGTATAAAACGTTCGGTAGGAAATAGATAATAGAAAATGGGCAGTCCAAATCCCAATACAATGGTGCCACTAAGCATCTGATAAAAATTGAGCAATTTACTATCATATTGTTTGACTAATTGCTCGTTGTAAATGGTATATAGAGCCGCAAAAATAGTTGAAATTACACCCAAAATAATCCCAAGTTGATAAGAGCTATCAAAATGAAAGATTAAACTGATTCCGATCAATGTCAGCATACTTAACATGAGCTGCACTGCGCTAAATCTTTTCTTGTTGATGATTGGCTCTAATACAGCGGTAAAGAAACTGGTCAGACAATAGCAAACAACGCCAATGGAAATGTTGGAAAACTTGATGCTACCATAAAAAAATATCCAGTGGATAGTGATTAGTACGCCGACTTTCGCAATTTTAAACGCATCTTTAGTGGATTTTAAACGCTCAATTTTGAATAATTTGAGAACGATGAATAAGATGATTGTTGAAAGTAAGACCCGAAACCAGACGAGTGGTATTTGATTGAGCGTAATGAGCTTGCCGAAAACACCGGTGAAGCCTGCGAGCAGTACTGCGGTATGAAGTACTAAATATGATTTTTTCATAAGAGAAATGTCTTTCCCATAAAGGGAAATTTAAAAGCTAAATAAATAGTTAATCCTTATATCATCCGAATTTGCTCCTGATCGGAAGCCATTATTCGTTTGACATTGCGCTATATTATTTTGCTGGAGGAGAAAGACAAGTTCTTCGGTCCATGGTTTTATGCTTGTTTTTAACAAATATAGAAATTATCTACGGTATTCAAAGTCCTTTATTTCAGCCATTTTGTTTGGATTAATATTCTTCATCCTAAAGACTAAATGTTATATTAGTAATCTCACTAGGGGGGATCCCAAGATAATCGTCTTCCTAGTAATGAATACACAATATCAATATAAACCAAACTAAACAATGAAGAGAAAAGAATTTATCCGAAATACGAGCCTATTGGCTGCATCAGCACTTTTTGCACAGACGAAAGTATTCGGTTTTCAAGCTGATACGGTTCGTGTAGGGCTGATCGGTACAAACGGAATGGGTTGGTCCAATCTGAACGCCATCTTGAAGGTATCAGGAGTGCAGTGTACGGCATTATGTGATGTCGATGAAAATGTTTTGGGGAATCGAGCTGAGGAACTAAAGAAACGCAATATCAATGTGAAGACTTACATCGATTATAAAGACCTCCTAAAAGCAAATGACGTTGATGTTGTTATTGTCGCTACCCCCGATCATTGGCATTGTATGCAAATGGTTGATGCTGTTGCGGCCGGAAAAGATGTGTATGTCGAAAAACCGATTGGAAACTCCATTCGGGAATGTGAAATTATGGTTGCAGCTGCTAAAAAGCATAAGCGCGTTGTACAGGTTGGGCAGTGGCAACGAAGCCAACAACATTTCAGAGATGCGATGGATTTTGTTCATAGCGGAAAATTGGGGAAAATACGTCTTGTTAAGGCTTGGGCTTACCAAGGTTGGATGAAGAGCATCCCGGTTCAGGCAGACGCTCCTGTTCCTGCGGGAGTACATTATGATAAATGGTTGGGGCCAGCACCAAAACGTGCATTTAATCCCAATCGTTTTCACTTCAATTTTAGATGGTATTGGGATTATGCGGGTGGCTTGATGACCGATTGGGGGGTACATATGTTGGATTATGCGCTAATTGGAATGAAAGTATCAGATCCTGTTTCTGTTATGGCTGCTGGAGGTAAATTTGCTTATCCTGACGATGCCGCTGAAACACCCGATAGTTTAACAACGGTATACGAGTTTGATGGATTTAATGTTCAATGGGAGCAGGCAACAGGTATAGATTTGGGTCCTTACCAGAAGACTCACGGAGTTGCTTTCATTGGCAATAATGGTACCTTGGTGGTCAATCGTGAGGGTTGGGAGGTTATCCCGGAGAAAGGGCGAATGGATGCTGTCTCTTTTCAACGTTCACAAGATAATGGGTTGGACAAGCATATGGTTAATTTTGTTGAAGCAGTTAGAAAGAAATCCGTGGAGGGTTTACATGCTCCGATAGAAGCCGGGGCACATATTGCGATATTCTCACAAATGGGAAATATTGCTTATCGGGCCAAAAAGAAATTGTTCTGGGACAAACAAAAGCGCAGTTTCAATGATAAGGATGCCGACCAGTACCTGGCGAAAGTTTATCATAATGGTTATAACCTGCCCAAAGTCTAAGATGTTAAAAATAGGTATTAAAAAGATATTGTTTTGTCTAGTACTGGCGGGGTTGGTTGTGAACCAGGTTTCAGCGCAACAGATGGAACACATGTGGGATGGTGAAGGGGGAAATAAAGCGATCGCCCAAAATAGAGGGAAACTGTTCCGTGAAGGCAAATATGCGATGTTTATCCATTGGGGAATCTATTCGCAGCTGGCAAATACCTGGAAGGGAAAAACGTTTTATGGCATAGGGGAGTGGCTCATGAACAAGAGCATGGCCAATATCCCTGTTGCGGACTATATGGCTGCTGCGGGTTCTTTCCATCCAGATCATTTTGATGCTAAAGCTATTGTGCAGCTTGCAAAAGATGCCGGAATGCGTTACATCGTGATCACAAGTAAACATCACGATGGATTTTCAATGTTTCATTCTAAGGTGAATTCTTTTAATATTGTTGAGGCGACTGACTTTAAGCGTGATCCAATGATTGAGCTCGCAAAAGCCTGTAAAGAGGGGGGAATTGGTTTTGGGTTCTATTATTCGCAAAATCAGGATTGGACTTATCCTGGCGGAAATGGAGGCCCCAAGGTGAATGCAGCTGGTCAGCCGAAAACATTTGATGATTATTTTTGGGAAAAATGTTATCCTGAGGTGGATCAGATTACGACACAATATGGACCGATAGAATTGGTCTGGTTCGATACTCCTGGGGGAATGGACAAGAAATATGCACAAAAGCTTGTTGAATTGGTTCATAAAAATCAACCCGGAGCATTTGTGTCAGGGCGAGTTGGGCATGGGCTCGGGGATTATTCTACTTTAGGAGATATGGAAGTACCGCGGCAGAATGTTCCAGGGCTTTGGGAAGCAGTGGATGTAACCAACGATTCTTGGGGTTATGCTTGGTACGACAATAATTGGAAGAGTGCTCGCGAGATCCTATTGCGTACATTGTCGACGGTTGGTCGAGGTGGGACTTATATGTTAAATGTCGGCCCCAAGCCCGACGGGACTATTCCAGAGCCCGCGAGCTTAGCGTTGCGCGGTGCGGGTGCCTGGATCCGAAAATATCCAGAGACCGTTTATGGTGCACAGGCGTCACCTAGGGGGCATGCCTTACCCTGGGGAGATGCTACTGTGCAGGGACGTAAAATTTCATTGTTGGTCTATCATTGGCCGACCAATGGAAAGTTGTTTGTTCCGGGCCTAACAAAAGGGATAAAGTCGATTAGCCTTTTAACTTCCAACGGCAAAAAGTCCTTGAATTACACGTTCGATGGAAAATGGTTAAAAATCAATACGCCAGGTGTAGCCCCCGATCCATTGGTTTCTGTCATTGAGGTCGTTATGCGGGAAATGCCCGTTATTGATAAAATGTTGGGAGTTGATCCGGCCATGGAGACAATTGTGCCTGTTGATTTTGCTGAAGTTGAAGGATGTAATAAAACTGGAAAATCCTGGATGGAAAAATTCGGTGAATGGAAGCATGTGGTTCAAGTAGGGCAATAGACTGATGAAAGTAAACTAACGTATGCTATAGACATTGTTAAGCCAGGCTATTATCAAATTGATCTCAATTATACGGGGCAGGGGAGAGTGGTGTGGAAAATCGAAAACTCGGCTGGGGAGATCGTGCAGAATCAGCAAGCGGCCTCTTCTGTGTATAATTGGTACCCTTGGGGATGGATGAAATTTAAGGCTCCGGGACGTTACAAAATTACTGTTTCTTTAGTGGAGGGCGATGGTGATAAACTCAGTCTTACTGCACTTCGATTTAAATCTGTAGAATAGAGCTCAAAAGTCTATTCTACAGATTCTTCAATAATCACCTTTCTGTGCTCTCGGCCCCAGTTAATCATTTCTTGGATGATATTACCAAATGTCCGGCAATAGGCAGTCGGTAGGTATTCAATTAGCACAGGGCTGTCCGGATTGACTTTTCTGTTAACAAGCTTGTTGAGTTCCATATCTTTCAATTCTTTGGACAGCATACGTGTAGTGATACCAGTGATACTTCGTTCAATTTCTCGAAACCGTTTATTACCGTTGCATAGTGAATTGATAATAGGAATACGCCATTTTCCGCCTATAAAATACAGGGTGTCTTGTAATGCTCTTAGTTCTTCTACTTGATTTCTTTCCATGGTAATTTTGGTATACTCTATTATACTGGTATCAAATGTATATCAAATACCCAATATATTTGTCAAAAAAATAGAACAATGGAAAATTTAGAAAACAAAGTCGTCTTAGTTACGGGAGGGAATAGTGGAATTGGTTTCGCAACAGCAAAGGAGTTTAGTAAAAATGGAGCACAAGTTATTATTACAGGAAGAAGAAAGCAAGCTATTGATCAAGCTGCTGAGCGGATAGGAGCAACAGCTTACGTGGCGGATCAGGCTATACTGCAAGATATTGAAAAACTTGCTCAGGAAATAAAAGATCGGTTTGGATATATTGATGTCCTATTTATAAACGCCGGTATTACAGGTGAAGGAGGTTTTATTGATGAAGCATCAGAAGCGAATTTTGATGCAGTAATGGATATCAATTTAAAAGGTTCATATTTTACATTGAGCAGATTTATCCCTCTACTTCGCGATGGTGCGTCTGTCGTTATTCTTTCTTCTAATGTAGCTACCTTAAATATGCCAGCGAGTTCGATTTACCAAGCGAGTAAAGCGGCCGTTAATTCCTTCGCCAAAACAGCGGCAATGGAGCTTGCAAACCGTAAAATTCGTGTAAACACGGTGAGTCCGGGTCCGACTAGGACAGATGTGCTTAACAAGAATTATGACAAGCAGACTGTCGAAAATATTTGGAATAAGTTGGCAGCAGAATCTCCACTCAAAAAGATAGGTACAGCCGAAGACGTCGCTAAAATGGTTGTTTATTTGAGTGGTGATCATGCATCTTACATCACTGGTGCTGATTTTGTTTTGGACGGTGGAATGGGGATCAATCATTCTTAACCACCTGCATAGCGCATAAAGAGGACTTTAGGTGAAGAACTTATCCTTCGTAGATATTCAATTATTATCATACGAAGGATAATCAATAGTTCAGATTCTTTGTCTGATCTCGCTTATTATATTGGGGCGGATTGCATGCTAATTTTACAGCATTAAATAGTTTCAGCTATTCTTGCAGCAGCGTCTGTATTTTTTCAATAGAATCCTCATTCTCCAAAAACTCAATATAAGGTAACAATGGTTCAATATCCTTTTTGTCCATTGTTTCTATGTCTTCAAATAAAGCATTTACAAAATCAGTGCAAAAAGATTTGCCAAAGCTGTAAGTGTTTATTCTCGCCAGATCCTCACAATTGATTTCGGTGGCATTCAGATTAAATACAAGCTCAGGAATTTCGTAGTCGCCTTCCGCCGGATAGCCAATATACCTAAACATGCTTTCCTTCCATACGCGAAATAGAATTTGATGTGAGACATGTTTCCCAAAGTATTCGAACACCTTGGAAAGTATATCGTAAGCGGTTTCTTTCTCAAAAACACCAGTAATGCTTTTGTCGATCAATTCGGCATAGGAAATGAAAATTGAGCTATCAAAATGAACATCAAAATTAGCGGTCAGCATGGCCACAATATGTTCTCTGGGCTGGGTTCTTAAAAGTTGTCTTGCTGTTAATGAGGTTAAGTTATGCTTTTGTTCTCGACCGTGGCTGTCGGGGAGGAGTACGGTGTGTTCTTTGTCGAGGAGCGAGATGACGAATTTCCAATCTTCGGGCCTTTTGAGAATCCTGCAGTTCTGGGCGAGATAACCGCTCCTTTTAGGGTCGGGTTTCTTATCGCCAACAATAACTTCTCCAGGTTGAATAATATGTTCTGGAGGAACTTTAAACCTGCGTATATGCACAAAGAGTTCTTCTCCGGAAGGTAACGCAAGAGTACCAAATCCTTTGTTATTGTCGAACCATTTGACTGCGCCGATAAACATGGCTGGGGTTGAGTTTTGTTTCAATAGTATAAAGGTAATGAATAAATGCCTTTATTAGGTATTGAAAATGAAATATTTGCAATTATTTGTGCTATATCACTTATTTTTCTCGTATTTACCTACTTATTTGGTTGGGGAAAAGATTTTCGGAAGGCCAAAGGCGACATATTTGTCTTCGCTTTGAATAACTTGTTAAAAGATTGGGGATGGCCAAAGCCCAAGTCGTAAGCAACTTCGCTTACGGATAGGTTTGTGATGGATAATTTTTCTTTTGCTTTGTCAATTATTTTATCATGGATGAAATGCTGGGTATTTTCACCAGTCTGCAAACGGAGCATATCGCTTAAATAGCTAGCTGAAATGTGTAGGCGATCAGCAAGATACTGTACCGTTGGGATGCCTTGTTTGGTAGAAATATTGTTAGCGAAATATGCTTCCAATATTTCCTCAAGTTTGGCTATTAAGTTTGTATTAATCGCTTTTCGTGTGATAAACTGTCTTTTATAAAATCGGTTGGCATAATTTAAAAGTAATTCAATGTGGGAAATAATCACATCTTGACTAAAGTCATCGATTCGGCTAGTTAATTCTTCATCGATGTGTCGGAAGATGGAAATAATTCGGTCTTTTTCTTTTTCGGATAAATGTAGGGCTTCATTTGTGGTATAAGAAAAAAAACCGTACTGTTTTATTTTTTTTGCTAGCGGATATCCCCAAAAGAAATCGGGATGTATCAAAAGGGTATATTGTGAGCATACTTCGCCTTCATTTGCGCCATGGTTTCCTATAATTTGATTTGGAGCGGCAAACAGAAGTCCACCTTCGTCAAAGTCATAGTAACCTTGTCCATAGATGAGTTTTCCTTTAATGCTCGGTTTGTAGGATATTTTGTAGAAATTCAATACATGCGGTTGAGGAATATTGTTGAGCATAATCTGATGAGTGCTGCCATTCACCATGCTAACCAAGGGGTGGACCGGTGTTGGAAGGCCAAAAGCACGGTGAATATCCGATAGGGATTCCATCTTTGGAAGAGCTTTTTGTTCTTTTTTCATTTTTGAATTTACATAATTCTCGTTTACAATAGTCGATAATGTAAACGAGAATGAATTATTGACATAGGGATTACTTGGAAGCGCCTTGAGCTTGGGCTGAAACAGTATCCCATTCTTTCCATGTGGCAATCCTTTCGGCATACACACTACTTACCCAAGATAGGTTCCCATTTCCTAGATTAAACCGCAAGGGAGGATTTTCTGTGTCAACAATACTGAAGATTGCAGCTGGGGTCGCATTCGGATCACCTTTCTCCATTTTTCCTAAATCAGTAAAAAATTGGGCTTTAAAATCCTGGTAGGGATCTAATGTTTCAGCAAATTGTAGAGATTCCTGACTTCCAAATTCGGTGGCATAGGCTCCGGGTTCTATGATGGTTACTCTGATGCCAAACGCTTTGACCTCAAGTGCTAAGCTTTCGTGTATTGCTTCAAATGCCCATTTTGAGGAACAATAGTATCCGATTACAGGCAGTGTAACGTGGCCTAGGCTACTTGATGTACCTAAGATGTGGCCATATCCTTGCTGACGTAATAATGGTAAAACAGCTTGAATGACAGCGACCGGTCCAAGGATATTTGTTTCGTATTGTTTTCGAATATCGTTCATGCTAGCTTCCTCAATAGTTCCAACCAGAGAGTAACCTGCATTGTTAAGGACAATGTCTAACTGGCCAAAGTGATCATATGCCTGTTGTACAACAGTTTTTACTTTTTTTGTATCGGTAACGTCCAATTCCAGTGTCAATACGTTGTCTCCATATTTCTCATTGAGATAGGCGATGGAAGAGAGTCGTCGTGCGGTAGCAATTACTTTGTCGCCTCGCTGGAGCGCTGCCTCTGTCCAGATTTTCCCGAATCCGCGCGAACTGCCCGTGATAAACCATATTTTACTTTGCGTATTTTGTGTCATATTTCTTTGTATTTGTAATACAAACTTCCATAAAGAGCGTCTAATAAAAATCGCCAAATTGAGGGAATATGTAGCCGAAAGGAGTTTTGTGAAATTTATTTAAACGAATAATTTTATGGAATTATTTTTTGTCTCTTAGTCGTAATTTTGAATTAACTTAGTATGTTAAAATCTGTTTTATAAGATAGATTTTCATTAAACGTAAAGTTCCGTATGCAGCGTGTAATTGCTAAATCCATTCTTAACAAAACAAAACAGAGAGATCCTTGGTTTCTTGATGACTATACTGTAAATCCCTATAGCGGATGCTCTTTTAACTGTCTATATTGTTATATCAGGGGTAGTAAATATGGGGTAAATATGGCTGAAAAGCTAAGTGTCAAACAGAACGCGATTGATTTGTTGGATCGTGCTTTAGCGCTCCGTGCCCGTAAAAAACAATATGGAATAATTGTACTGTCGTCTGCAACGGATCCTTATCTGCAATTTGAACAGACGGAGTTACTGACGCGGCAATTGTTGGAAATTATATTACATTATCGTTTCCCAGTGCATATTATCACCAAATCGGATCTCGTCAGTAGAGATTTTGATTTGGTGAAGCAGATTGATGCTGAAGCAATACTTCCATTTGATCTGCAAGGTAAATTAACACATCGTGCTTTTATTACCTTTTCATTTTCGACAATCGATACCGAAATTGCCAGAATATTTGAACCGGTTGCACCATCGCCTGAGCTTCGTTTGAGTACATTGAGTCAGGCGCGAATGATGGGATTGTGTAGTGGCGTAAGTTTAATGCCTTTGTTACCATTTATTTCAGATACAGGAGCTCATCTTGATCAGATGTTTTCGACTTTTCGATCCGTTGATGCAAATTATATTTTTCCAGCAACCTTGGCGTTATATGGTTCTGACCCTGGTGATAATCGGACTTTGGTTATGCGCGCGGTTGAAAAACACTATCCACAGTTCGTGGAAAAATACCAACGATTGTTTGGTCCGGACGGTAAGCTTCCCAACTATTATCGACAGGCATTTGCGGAAAAGGTAAAGGGATTATGTGTACAATATGGGCTGCGAGACCGGCTGCCGGCTGGCGATTCCTTATAATTTCTTGAGTATTTCAGTCAATTGATCAACACCAAAGTTGGATTTAAGAACCTTTGTTTCGAAATACCGTAGTTGTAGAAATAGAAGCAAGAATTTTCTATTAGAGTTAAAGGCCTGATATTTATGGAATCTATTGGGTGGATAGCTAGGGATACCGACTATACTTTTCTTGTTCTAGCTCTTAACAAATACAGATATTTTCGGTATTCCGGCAGTCTGAATTTTAACCTTTAATTGTATGTTTTGGTCCTAGCTGAAACCGATGGAAAACGAATTTTTTGTATAAATGACTTTTATGACGAAGTTTTAAATTAAAACTAAGGAAATAATTAGCCTAATTGTTCGTGTGTTTTATGGATTAAATATAGGTGTGTCTTGTTTTGTTTTTATGTTGTTTTGTTTCAAATATGTTACATTTTATTTCGTATTGTATTTTTTAAAATATTATTTGTCTGTTTTTGTGTAATTGTTTGGTTTTAAGCTATTTAATTAGTTTAATGAAATTAATTGGCGCTTTGTTTTGCTAAAAAATTAAAAAAGACATTCTGTTTCGTGTTAAAATTATATTATCTTAATACTGATTTAACCAATTGTCGTTTAATTGTTTAGTAATGCTTTATTAATAATTTACAAATATTAAATAACCTTTCTTTGTAACCGAAGAAAAACAAAACCAAATTCATGAAAACGAAACACGTATTACTTCCTGTAATGATTGGGATGTCTTTCGGCGCGTGGGCCAAGAGCAAACCTGTCTTTCTGACATCTATTCCAGATGTTGAAATTTCTGCCAAATTTCAGGGGCCTATCCGAGGCATTGTAAAAACAGCAACCGGTGAACCTATCTTAGGTGCATCAATTTTTAATTTAACTACTGGTAAAACTACACAGACTGACCAGCATGGCGATTTTGTCATTGAAGGGAAAATCGGGCATACACTGCGCTTGTCGATGATCGGTTTTGAAACACAGCAAGTAAAAGTAGAGGCAACAACTTTAACGATTCAGCTGGTTTCTACAGATCAATCGCTTGATGAAGTAATTGTTGTCGGGTATGGTAAGCAAAAAAAGGTAAACTTAACGGGTGCTGTTACACAGATTGATGCGAAGATACTTGAAAACCGTCCAGTTGCCAATGCTACTCAGGCTTTGCAGGGAGCAATACCAAATTTGAATATTACATTTACCAATGGTAGGCCAGGAGGGGAAGGGAATGTTAATATCCGGGGCTTTGCTTCGATAAACTCAGCTAATGCACAACCTCTTATTCTCATTGATGGTGTCCCAGGTAATATCAATACTATCAATCCGCGTGATATTGAATCGATATCCGTTTTAAAAGATGCTTCTGCTGCAGCGATTTATGGAGCTCGAGGGGCATTCGGTGTTATGCTAGTAACAACCAAAAAAGGAAAGGCCGGAAAAATGAACATTAATTATAGTAATAATTTTGGTTGGTCTGGACTGACTGTGCGGACAGATTTTATGACGAGCGGATATGATGCCGCGAAACTAAATGATGAAGCTTTTATTCGTGCCACTGGTAATAGTTATACGGGATATACAGAAGATGACTATGCTGAACTATTGAAACGAAAAACAGATCCGAGCCTGCCTTCCGTAGTGATTCAGAATAGAAATGGAAAAGATCAATATGTATATTATGGCAATACAGATTGGTGGAATGAGATGTATCGAAAAACACAGGCATCGATGGAACATTCGTTGAATTTCTCTGGTGGTAGTGAAAAAATTGATTATTATGTGTCGGGGCGTCTTTATGAAAAAGGTGGGCTAATGAAAATTAACCAAGATAAATTCGATGCATATAATGTTCGATCGCGCATAAATGCGCAGGTGACCCCTTGGTTGAAAGTAAGTGCAAATACCCAGCTCAATTATCAGAATTATACCTATCCGGGATGGGCGACAAGTCCAGATAATAACAATAATTTTATTTCGACAACGGTACATGCTTTACCATCTTATGTGCCAATGAATCCAGATGGTACAGCAACATATAGGACCGAGTTGAACAATTATAATATTGGTGATGGTATTTACGCAGATTTGTTGCATGGAAAGTCAAAAGGAGGCGAGGATAAATATGAGTTTATCAATATGTTTGAGACGGTATTTCAATTGGCGCCAAACTTGACCTTAACGGGGAATTACACCTTTACCTATAACCCTATACACAATTGGAATAGGAGAACTGTAGCGCCTTGGTCTGTTTTCCCGGGAGTGATCAATTACCTAGGGAATGATACGTTTACCGAAACGATTATCAATCGACCTAAACACTCACTCAACCTTTTTGCAAATTATAACAAGCAGTTAGGGGACCATCAGTTGGCGGCTACGGTGGGTTTTAACCAGGAGACTACCGGATACAAACGAATTGGTGGAACACATAATAACCTATTGTCAGAGGATCTGAATGACTTTGCTCTTGGGACTGGTCAGATGCAACTACTCGGAAATGCAAATACATGGGCACTACGAGGATACTTTGGAAGGCTGAATTACAACTATAAAGGGAAATATCTTTTGGAAGTTAATGGTCGCTATGATGGAACTTCTAAATTTCCGTCCAATCAGCGGTATGGATTTTTCCCGTCTTTTTCGGGTGGATGGCGGATCTCTGAGGAGTCTTTTATGGCAAATCTGAAACCTGTTTTGAATGAAGCTAAATTTAGAGTTTCTTATGGGGCATTGGGTAATGCGCAAGAGGCTGCTGAGTATGGTTATATCCAATTGTTGAATGCAGGGTTGTCCAATTACATAACCAATGGTACAAAAACACAATACCTGAGTGCTCCGACACCAATTTCAGCTGATTTAACCTGGGAGAGGACGAATACGTTAAATTTTGGAACAGATCTTGAATTTTTTAGAAATCGTTTGAGTGTTTCTGCTGACTATTTTATTCGAAATACGTTGGATATGTTGATCCCAGGTAAGACATTGCCAGCGGTTTTTGGTTCCGGTTCACCTCGGACCAATGCAGGCGACTTACAGAATAAGGGCTGGGAGCTTTCTGTGGCCTGGCGGGATCAACTGGAGCTGGATGGAAAACCTTTTGGCTATAATGTTGGATTGGGACTATCGGATTCCAAAGCGAAGATTACGCGTTTTGACAATAAGGAAATGTTGCTGAGTAACTATTACGTTGGCCAGACTTTGGGCGAAATTTGGGGTTATAGGACCGATGGATTTTTTCAGTCTCAGGCGGAAATTGACAATTGGAAAGTTAATCAGGATTATGTGGACAAACAACGGTTGGCTGCACCGGGAGACTGGTCTAAGCTTCATCCTGGAGATTTGAAATTTGTTGACATTGGTGGAAAGGATGGAGTTCCGGATGGAAAGGTTGATGCTGGAGACAATACATTGATGAACCCTGGGGATCAAGTTATCATCGGGAATAACAGACCCCGTTATACATTTGGTTTTAATTTGGGGGCAAATTGGCAAGGATTCGATATCTCGGCTTTCTTTCAGGGGATAGGTCGACAACATTGGTGGCCTGGAGCAAATGCAGATAAGTTTTGGGGGCCATACTCAAGACCCTATTATTCTTTTGTACCGAAGGATTTTGAACAAGATATTTGGACGCCTGAAAATGCAAATGCCTATTATCCACTGCTACGAGGTTATATTGCCTTAAATGATCGTGGATCTTTGAACGTCAAATCGGATCGTTACTTACAGGATTTAGCTTATATAAGACTAAAAAATCTAACCGTAGGATATACGGTTCCTCAGGCCTGGCTGAAGCGCGTGAAATTGGCCAATGCACGGGTTTATGTGTCAGGTGAAAATATTTGGACGGCGACTAAGCTCCGTTCCAAATATATCGATCCCGAACAGTCGGCTCAAGAGGTCAACGGAAGATCATATCCAATCTCTAAAACATTTTCATTTGGTCTAGATTTAACATTTTAATAGTATGAAAAAGATAGTATATATATATGCATTGTTGAGCTGCGGCATGATGGCTTGTAGCAAAGATTATTTGGAGCGTTTGCCTGAGTCGTCGGTTACTCCTGAGGCTTCCTTTAAAACTGAAAAGGATTTGGCACTATTTACAAAGTCATTTTACGATGCCGCACTGCCTTCGGCCGAAGGTATTTATAACGAATCGGTCGATAATATCGTTAAGACAACATTGGATGATGAATTGACCGGAAAAAGACAGGTTCCGATAAGTGGCGGTGGATGGACTTGGGCAAATCTTCGTAATATCAATTACTTTTTGGCAAATTGCTTTAATACAGTTTCAGAAACAACTGCTGCGCCTTATGCTGCCGAAGCGCGTTTTTTTAGGGCATATTTTTATTTCGATAAACTGAAACGTTTTGGAGATGTGCCTTGGTATGACAAGGTCATTGACCAAAATGACGAAGAACAACTTAAGAAGGCAAGGGATCCTAGAACTTTGGTTGTATCAAATATTCTCGCTGATCTGGACTATGCGATTGCTAATCTATCAGCTACCAAAAGTGATGAAAAAGTGACTAAATGGACTGCATTGGCCTTAAAATCCCGAGTCGCACTTTTTGAAGGAACATTTCGTAAATATCACACAGAATTTAATCTAACTGATGCAAACGGTTTGTTAGAGAAGGCAGCCGATGCAGCCAGTAAGCTTATGGAGGGAGCGCAATACAGTGTATACAATGCCGCGGGAACAGACTCTTATGGTGCGTTGTTTTATAGTGTTAATAGTTTGCCGCAAGAGGTTATTTTAGCGCGGAAATTCTCGGATGCTTTGCAAATTTGGCACAATGTAAATTATTATACGATCACGGCTTCCTATGGGAAACCTGGATTGGATAAAAATTTGGTGGATTCTTATCTGATGAAAGATGGAACGAGGTTTACCGATAAATCGAATTACCAAACAATGATGTTTAAAGAAGAGGTTCTAAATCGTGATCCACGCCTAAGCCAGACGATACGTACACCAGGCTATAAGCGTATAGGAGGTGCTGCTGTTGTTGCACCGAACTTTGGGAATTCGGTAACGGGATATCAATTGATCAAATTTGTAGGTGATGTAAAGTATGATAATTACAATCGTTCTGAAAATGATATGCCTATTTTTAGGTATGCCGAGGTTTTATTGAATTATGCTGAAGCGAAAGCAGAGTTAGGTACATTGAGCCAGGCTGATTTGGACAAATCAATTAAGTTGTTACGCGATCGTGTAGGTATGCCAAATCTAAATCTGCAAGCGGCTAAATCAAACCCAGATGCATTTTTAGCTAAAGATTATCCGAATGTAGTTGGTGATATGAAGGGGGTACTATTGGAAATAAGAAGAGAACGACGTGTGGAATTGGTTATGGAGTCTTTCCGTTGGGATGATATCTTAAGATGGAAAAGCGGGCAGTTGGTCACAAGGCAATTTAAAGGGATGTATTTTCCAGGTACAGGTAAGTTTGATCTAGATAATGATGGTAAAGATGACGTTTGGATTTATGAAGGTGACAAGCCTAGTGCTTCAGGCATTCAGTTATTGAAATTAGGGTCGGAAATCTTATTGGAAAATGGAAATAAAGGAAATGTGATTATTAACGCACATATCAAAAAAGTTTTCGATGAAAAGAAAGACTATTTATATCCAATACCTGTTCAAGAACGACAGTTAAATCCTAACCTCATCCAAAATCCAAACTGGGGAGAATAATACCCCTTAGAAAATACGATCAGTGGTCGAGCCCTTCGCCTGCTGATCGTATTTTTTTAACATAACGACGTTTTTTTTAACTATCTGTATTTTAGTTGTATATGGTGGGGAAAAGACGTTTAATTTATTTTTCGTACCTTTGTACTGTCAAAAGACAGAATGGCGTGAGTTTATTCCGCTATGGCTTTGTGCCTTTGGCACAGCCTAGGTTGTTCGTTATACTTGTTGAAGTATATTTTGGAGATGCTTTTTGAATGGAGCATTTCGTCTTTAAAAGATTAGTTTCTTTTTCATCATTGCTCTTACCGAACCGAGAGTAAAGTATGTTAGTTAATAAGTTGATTGAACTGTAAGAGTAAGATTTCGATCAAACGAACTCAACTGTAGGGATATTTTTATTTGTAAGAAAATAGCGTAGGCGTATGGCCTTAGTGGATCACTCATGCCCTTATGGTTTATTTATGTTTAAAAAAATTAAAAAATGGATAAAACTAGTAAGGTAAAAGTAAAAGTTGAAGACTTGGTACTTGTTTTCGGAAAACAGAAGAAGCAAGCTTTGAAATTACTAAATGAGGGTTTCTCCAAAAAAGAAATCTTGGCAAAGACAGATTGCACGATCGGAATCAACAAAGCTAATTTTGAAATCTTCGAGGGTGAATTCTTTGTTATAATGGGACTATCAGGGAGTGGGAAATCTACGCTGCTCCGTTGTCTTAATCGATTGAACGAACCTACATCGGGAAAGGTATTTGTCAATGGAGAGGATATTACAGGGAAAAATAATAAAGATCTTCTTGAAGTCCGTAGGACAGAAATGAGTATGGTCTTTCAAAAGTTTGGTCTGTTGCCACATCATACCGTATTAAGCAATGCCGCTTTTGGTTTAGAACTAAGAGGGGAAGAACGGGAAAAACGGGAATCTAAAGCTCAGAAAGCGCTGGATGTAGTAGGACTGAGTGGATTTGAGCAACAGTTACCGTCTCAGTTATCTGGTGGTATGCAACAGCGGGTTGGACTGGCTCGGGCACTTGCCAATGATCCCGAAGTATTGCTGATGGATGAGGCATTTTCAGCACTAGATCCCCTGATTAAAACCGAAATGCAAGATCAGCTATTGGAGTTGCAGGATAATTTACAAAAGACGATCGTTTTTATTACCCATGATCTCGATGAAGCAATCAAATTGGGCGATCGTATTGCTATTATGAAGGATGGTGTCATCGAACAGATCGGTACCGCGGAAGATATCTTGACAAATCCAGCAAGTGACTATGTTAAAGCCTTCGTTGAAAAAGTGGATCGCAAGTCTATCATTTCGGCAGGTTCCCTGATGTTTGAGAAACCTACTGTTGTACGTTTCAAAAAAGATGGCCCTGAGGGGGCTCTACGGAAAATGCGGTCGACAGGAATTGAAATTCTCCCTGTAGTTGATGCTCATGAGACTTTTCTTGGTTTTGTTCACATGAATGAAGTCATTCAATCTGCAAAGCGTAGGGAACCTACCGTAGAATCCATTATACATACTACCGTTCCAACAGTATCAAAAGAGGTGACCGTTGAAGAAATGTTGCCCCTGATATCGGAGATCCGGTCGCCAATCGCTGTGGTGAATGAACATAATCGTTTGTTGGGGATCGTAACACAGACATCGTTGATTATCGAAGCGACAAAGTATAATGAAGAAGAAATTATTGAATTAAAAGAGAAAGCAAATAATCAGTAGAAATGAATAAAGTAATCGATATAGGACAATACATCGCTGTAGCTGTAAATTGGCTGACAGATCATTTAGAACCATTTTTTAACTTGATAAAAAATACGGGGAATGCATCCATTATTGGACTGGAATGGGTGCTAACAACGATACCTTTTTTTATTATCATCGCATTATTTACAGGTTTAGCCTGGTGGAAATCTGGGAAAGGGGTTGCATTGACAACGTTGGTGGGATTAACATTGATCTATCTGATGGGATTTTGGATTGCAACGATGGAGACTTTGGCCCTGGTGTTGGTCGCTACACTAACAGCATTGGTTATATCAGTTCCTTTGGGGGTGTGGGCCGCGAAGAATAAACTAGCAGCGAAAATCATTCGGCCCTTACTTGATTTAATGCAGACGATGCCTGCCTTTGTTTACTTGATTCCAGCGGTGTTATTTTTTAGTATCGGTAAAGTCCCGGGAGCTTTTGCTACCATTATTTTCGCTATGCCACCTGCCGTCCGTTTGACGACTTTAGGGATTGATGCGGTTCCAAAAGATATCGTTGAAGCTGCACGTTCATTTGGCGCGACCAATAGTCAGATCTTATTTAAAGTAGAACTGCCCTTGGCTACAAAAACAATCTTAGCAGGGATCAATCAGACCATATTACTGTCTTTATCTATGGTTGTTATTGCCGGAATGATTGCTGCTGGTGGCTTGGGAGAAAAAGTGCTTGAGGGTATTAATAACTTGGATATTGGTCTTGGTTTTGAAAGTGGTTTGTCCGTTGTGATTCTCGCTATTATTTTGGATCGAATCACGCAGGGCTTTGTAAAAAAGAAAGCATAGTATGAGGAAAATAAAAAGTATGGTATTGTGTCTGATGGTGTTGTTGCTTGCGTCATGCAGCACAGGTCGGAATAAAAATATTATTCATATCGGTATGGTCGATGGCTGGGCCGAAGGGGTCGCAATGACAGAGGTCGCAAAAGTTATTATGGAAGAAAAGGGATATCATGTTGTTGTCCAGCGGGCTACGCCAGATATGATCTTAGCCTCCATGAACAATGGCGATACAGATCTATATATGGATGTCTGGCTGCCATTGACCCATGGAAGTAAAGTGGCTAAATTCCCCAATATTGAAGAGCTTGGAACGAGTTATAACCATGCGCGAAATGGACTTGTTGTACCGGATTACGTAACAATTGATGGAATTGAAGAGTTGAAAAAACATGAAAAAGAGTTTGATAAACGGATCATTGGAATAGAAAAAGGGGCTGGAATAACACGTGCCGTGGATCAGGTGATCAAAGATTATAGCCTCGATTATAAGCATGTGAACTCATCTACCGTAGCTATGATCACGGAATTGCAAAATGCAATCAAAGCAAAACGTTGGATTGTGGTAGCTGGCTGGCAGCCGCATTGGATGTTTGCTAAAATGAAATTGAAGTTTTTGGATGACCCCAAAAAGACATTGGGTGATGCCGAGCAAATTAAAATTTTTGCACGGGGAAACTTTAACATTGAGCAGCCTGAGCTAGCCCGATTTTTCTCCAAAGTCTACTTCGATGAATCAACAATGGCTGATTTGTTGTCAAAAATGCAGGGAAGCCAGGACAAAGCATTTACGGCAAAAGAATGGGTCAAGAAACATAACGATCTCGTAAAGGGCTGGTTATTGTAAACTGAGGTGATTAAATAGTTATGCTCCCCCAGTACGCTACCCGGCATAGCATAAGGAGGGCATTGTCATTACGACAATGCCCTTAAAAATTTACGGGCCAGTTGAATTTGTTGTTGTTGTATGCTGGATAAAGGATATCTGCTATCATCAATCCATGTGTCGAGCCCCTTTGGAAATTCCCAGGCGAAATCTAAGACTTTCGCTTTTTCTGCGGCTAAAATAATGTCATGTTTCGTTGCATTTGGATTGGCAATCTTGATGTTATTATAAATGCTATCCTGGATGAGTGGAAAGTTGTCTGCCATATCCTGATTTCTATTTGTATCCATTCTTAATTATTTTTCAAATAATTAAGAATGATTCTAAATAATTTTATACTTTAGTCAAAGATAGCAGGCATTCTATTGTTATGGGGTCTGCATAAAGGAGTAAAATGTCCGTCGAAGGGAATATTTCTGTTAAGGTATATTGCCTAATGTGCGTAAGACTATTTGAATCCTAAAAGGAATTAAAAATGGCACTAAGATTATATGATATTGATTCACCCAATTTATTATTGGAGCGGACTTACCCAAGTACCTACTTTTCTGTCGACACTGGAATTTATGAATCTGTAACACATTTAGATACTACATTTGGAAAAGGTTTTTATAAGGAGGTTTTCTTCGATGGTATTCATATTGGTTACGGTCATGCACAGTTATTTAAACGGATGCGGTTTCGTTTTGAAAGTGATTTTGAAACAGTTGAAATGCACTTTGCCTTAAAAGGCAATAGTCAGGCGAGTGGCGAAATGATGCCCTTAGGTGTAAATTTTGAGACATACCAGCATAATATTATTTACGGAAATTCAATGTGTGGTCAAATGGAGTGGGGGAATCAGGAGTTTCAGTTATGTGAAATAAACTTATCGCCCGAATTTTTTAAAAGATTCCTGCCCGAAGATTATAAATTCTTTGCAGATTTTCGGAATGCTATTGACCGTGGTAAATCGGGATTGCTGACCAATATGCATAGACGGATTACCCACGATATGTATGAAATTATCGACGATATAATCAATTGTCAACGAAAGGGAATTTTTAAGAAAATTTTCCTGGAAGCAAAGATTATGGAGCTCTTGCTTCTTCAATTGGAACAGTTTCAGGAAGAGGATTTTGTAGCAGTTTCGTTAAAAAAAGCCGATATCGATAAGATATATGCCGTTCGTGAGTTTCTACTAAAAAATATGGATACCAATAGTACACTAGTCAATCTCGCGCATCTGGTGGGTACCAATGAATTCACATTGAAAAAAGGTTTTAAGGAGCTATTTGGTACGACTGTTTTTGGTTTTTGGCATGACGCAAAAATGGAACATGCCAAGAAACTGATTTTAGATGAAGATCGAACAATCGGTGAAGTTTCTGATTTGGTTGGTTACAAAAATCAACGCCATTTTTCGGACGCCTTTAAACGTAAATTTGGAATCCCACCGAGTAAGCTAAAAAATACCTTGTAATGTGGAATAGTTTTTTTTACACTTTACGGACCTTTTATTCCTTCTTACGGAAGTTTTAATAGCGCATGAATCGGGTTTGATAAAAGTCGAATAACTACCTTTGTTTAGAAAGATTCTTAATAATGGTCTTTTGATCAAATATGTACGTAATTAGAAAATCATGGGAAAAACTGAAATGAAAGTAATACAGCTCGCCCTGACTGTAAGTAGAAAAGAATACCTGACGCCACATTATATTCGTGTTTATTTGACTGGTGATGGTGTAGATCAAATCGCTAATACGACCGTCGGAGTCAATAACAAGATCTTGATTCCGCCAAAGCATGTAGATCGCATTTATTTTCCAGAATTTGATTATGAACGAGGGCAGTGGAAGCCGATGGATGAGGCGATTAGGCCAACAGTTCGAACTTATACACATCGCGGTATCAACCTTGATAGAAATGAGGTATGGATTGATTTTGTTGCCCATGGTGATGAGGGGCCAGCTTCAGCTTGGGCTATGGCTGCAAAACCTGGCGATGTGCTTGGGATTCTAATGAAAGCAGGTAAGACCTCTCTATATGAAGTTGCAGCTAACTATCTCCTTGTTGGGGATGCAACTGCAATTCCTGTTCTGGGGGCAATCTTAGAAGATTTGCCACCTTTGGCAAAGGGAATCTGTATGATTGAAGTACATGGTAGCGAAGATATACAGCAATTGAAGACTAAGGCTGCTATTGATTTTATTTGGTTACATAATGATACGCCACAGGAAGGTAGCCTTTTGGCGGATTTGGTGAAGATCAGATCCTTGCCTGTAGCGGATAAATTTGCTTATGTAGCTGCTGAATTTTCGACAGTTAAGGAGATTCGCAATTATTTGCGTAAGGATCTCGGTTGGGGAAGAGAGGAGCTTTATGCTTATTCGTATTGGAAAGCCGGAGTTGCTGAAGATAAATCTGCTACAGATCGCCGTAGTGAGAGTGAAGAAATCCAGGCCTAACGTTTACGATAGGTTATGGAGAAACAGAAACAACTGATCTTAAACGGTAAGTTAAGTAGAGTGATGTGGCAGATGTCGTGGCCTGCCGTGATTGCAATGGTCCTGTATGGTCTGAACAATTTTCTGGATGGTATTTTTGTTGGTCATCTGATTAACAATACAGCGTTGGCAGCTGTCGGTGTAACCTATCCTTTAGCCCAATTTGCACAAGGTTTTGGTACTCTGATCGGAACAGGTATGGGGGCGGCAATTAGTATTTGGATAGGTGGGGATCAACAGGAGAAATTACATAGGTCATTTGGTACGGTGCATTTTTTGACTATTATTTTCTCTCTTATAATTACGCTCCCTTGCTATGCATTTGCCGACAAATTGGTCTACATGATGGGTGGTAGAGGTGATATATTGGCTCTTGGGGTGGATTACTTTCGAACAACCATATTGGGTAGTTTTTTCTGGATTTATGGTTTGGCCCTCAACATGATTATTCGTGCAGAGGGTCTTATGAAAACTGCGGCCTGGATGATTGCAATTGGATTGCTTGTTGATGTCTTACTTAAACCGGTTTTTATAGAACACTTTGGTTGGGGTGTATCAGGGGCAGCTTGGGCAACCAATATATCGATGATCATCTACACATTTTTAGGTGTATGGTATTACGCCGGGGGAAAGGCTTCGTTCAAAACAAAGTTTTGGTCTTTATCTTGGGATTTATCGATTTTAAAAGAAACGCTTTCATTAGGAATGCCCGGGTTTATTATGATGGTCATGATTGTAATCCAGAATATTGTTGTCTTCAACGCATTGGCTAATTACGGAAATGATATGGATATTACGTTTTTTACGGCGGTCAATCGGCTTTATATTTTATTAAATACCCCACTATGGGGGCTTATGCGGGCTTTGCAGCCTGTAACGGGGATGAACTATGGTGCTGGGCAGTATACGAGAAGTATCAATTCGTACCGTTTATTTGCCATTACTGGGCTGCTGATTCTGCTTCCGTTCTGGTTGCTGGTGATGCTTCATCCCGTTGCTGTGATATCGATACTGATACCAGAAGCGATTTTTTCAATACAGCAGCTAATGGATTTCAGAATTTACATGAGTGTTTTATTGGTTCTTCCATTTATTTTTATGGCGATGGTGTGGTTTCCTTCCATTGATCATGCCAAGCCTGCGACTTTTATCAGTGTATTGCGACAGGTTGTATTTTATATTCCTATCTTAATTATTGCGCCAAAATATTTTGGTGTACACAGCATTTACGTAGCGAGCGCGGCGATAGATTGGATTATTTTCATTATAGTCATCTATGCGGTTCGACGAAGCACGCGGAAGCTCAATATGCAAGTTGATGTATAAGACATTGCAGCGCGAACGATGTTAATGTTAAGTTAAGCAATCTTTAAGATTGCATTGTTAATATACTACTCATCTTCTAGTAATATAGGTTTCATTTTTTTGGGCAAAATTCAAAATAATGAAACCTATTAAACTACCTCAATTTAGGAAAACAGCTCAGGTGACCTTAGCTATTGCATTGCTGAATGCGGCACATGTCGATAGCGTATGGGCAAACTTTGCGAATGAAACTACCAAGCTCGAAATTGCCGATCAAGCTATTATTAAAGGGATTGTTAAGGATCAGGACGGCAAACCTATTGACGGCGGCACGATCATCAATGAAACCAGCAAACAGAGTACGCGTACAGAGTTTAATGGTAAATTCAATCTGAAAGGTCAGGTTGGCGACCAAATCCGTGTTTCTTCTTTAGGATATAAAACAGCTACAATAACTGCTACAGATGGGGATCTTGTGGTGGTTTTGGAAAAGGATGATTCAAAGTTGGATGAGGTTGTTGTCACGGCAATTGGTATCAAGCAACAAAAGAAGCAAATTGGTTACGCTACTCAAGAAGTTAAATTAGACGTACTTAAAGAGTCTAAAACAATGAATATTGGTACAGCGCTAACGGGACAAGTATCTGGTCTTATCGTTAATAATCCAACGGGGATTTTTCAGGCACCATCTTTTCAATTGCGTGGTAAGAGCCCACTTATTGTCGTAGATGGTATTCCTGTAGAATCTGATTTTTACGACATGTCCAGTCAAAACATAGAGAATATCAATGTACTGAAAGGAACAGCCGCTTCATCTTTATATGGATCACGCGGTAAAAATGGCGCGATCTTAATTACAACCAAAAGTGCAAAAAGCGATAGGCTGGAGTTTTCGGTTGGAACCAGTAATATGTTTTCTGCTGGATTTACAGTTTTTCCTGAATCGCAGAAGGAGTTCGGAAGTGGATCCAACGGTAAATATGAGTTTTGGGATGGTGCTGATGGGGGGATTTCAGATGGAGATATGACATGGGGACCCAAATTGAACTCCGGAATAAAGGTGGCACAATGGAACAGTCCGATTCGTGATAAGCAAACTGGTGAAGTGATTCCTTGGTGGGGTGATGTGAGTGGAACCAAGTATAATGATAAGTCACGTTATGAAAGAGTGCCGATTGATTGGGGCGCACATAACAATTTAGAGGATTTCCTTGGAACTGGACTGATTACCGAGAATAATGCGACATTATCGTATCGTTCGGAAAAGGTAAGCATATTTGGAACAGGAAAATATGCCTATCAAAAAGGTCAGGTGCCCAATACAAAGCTTTCTACAGGTGGATTAAATTTGAATACCTCTTACCGTTTTACTCCTGAGGTACAATTAGATCTTAACTTATCCTATAACAAAGTGAAATCTCCAAATTATCCAAGGTATGGATATGGACCTAAAAATCATATGTATACGATTTTGTTGTGGATGGGAAATGATGTAAATGGACAGGAATTAAAGGATCACCTCTATATTCCGGGACAGGAAGGCTATCGTCAAGCAAACTATAACTATGCTTGGTACAACAACCCTTATTTTGCAGCTAATGAGTTGAACCAAGTATACGATCAGGATATTTTGGCCGGGCAGACTGCTTTAACTTGGCGTATTTCACCTGAATTTACCATCAAAGGTCGTGCTGCAGCAAGACAAAAAAATCTATTCCAGGACATGCAGAGTCCTAAGTCTTATATGAATTATGGCGATTCACGGAATGGGGATTATAAAAACTGGGATAGCAAGCAGCTCAATTTTGATGCGGACGTCTTAGCAACCTATATTAAGCAGTTGTCTGATAATTTCGGTGTAACCGTTAATGCGGGATCTTCCACTTTCAAAAGAGATTATCGTGAGCTTTATCAAACTACTGATGGTTTAGTTGTACCATTTGTCTACAACTTAGGCAATACCCAAGGTCCAGTTAAGGCAACAAATACAACAACTGAGAAAATAATCCGAAGTGCTTATGCGTCGGTAAACTTAAATGTGTTTAAGTCGACCTATCTGAATTTTTCAGGAAGAAATGACTGGTCATCCACATTATCAAAGGCAAATCAGTCATTCTTTTATCCATCGGTTTCACTAAGTAGTGTTATCTCCGATTATTTTAAACTGCCAGCGCAAATTGACTTTGTTAAATTGTACAGTTCCTGGGCATCAGTATCTTCTGATCTGGATCCTTATAGCATTGCTGCGACTTATAAAAAAGATGTTACCTATGGTTCGACGCCATCAGTAACCTATCCTGTAGGTATTATTAATCCTGATATCCTTCCGCAGCAGTCCATTTCCTTAGAAATTGGTGCTTCTATGGCTTTCTTTAAAAATAGGCTTTCGGCTGATGTAACGTACTATAATGTTGTTGATAAAAATCAGATCATCGATTTGAGTATTTCCCAAGCATCCGCTTTTACTTCGCGTAAAGTAAATGGAAATAAATACCGTACAAAAGGATTGGAGATTTCTTTGACAGGGAATATAATTAAAAATGAACAATTTTCGTGGACGTCTACTGTTAACTGGTCTCGTGCAATTCAGCGTTTGGAAGAAATTTACAATAACCAAGCGAAATACGGTAATCTTAAAAAAGGCGATCGTGCAGACAGCTATTATGGTACTGTCTGGGAAAAATCGGCTGATGGTAAGGTTATCTTGAATCCGAATACGGGTATGCCGACCAAAAATCCATTTCCACAGTATTTAGGTTACTTTCAACCGGACTGGCAATTTGGTTTTGCAAACCAGTTCAAATTTAAGGGATTTCAGGTAAATCTTGATTTCGACGGATCTATTGGCGGCGTGATGAATTCGACAACCATAGAAAAAATGTGGTGGGGTGGAAAGCATCCTTCTTCGGTCTTATATCGTCAGGAACAATATGATGCAGGGAAACCAGTTTTTGTACCAGATGGGGTGATCGTAACAGGGGGTGAGCTTACCCGCGACGTGAACGGTAATATTACTTCAGATACCCGAACGTATACAAGTAATACAAAAGCTGTTGATTGGCAGGCTTGGAGTCAAAATTATCCTTACCAGGCCAGAGTTACAGAGTCTGAGAGTAAACTGTTTGCCAATGTGTTTGATCGATCATTTGTAAAACTGCGTAGACTTTCGGTAGGTTATGATGTCAATAAGGTGTTTAAATTAAAACAGCTTACGGCCTTAAATGCATCACTATTTGGCTATAATTTGGCTATGTGGAAGAAAGTACCTTATATCGATCCTGATTTTGGTGTTGGGAACGATGGAAACTTACAAGATCCTTCCACGCGATATATTGGTTTTTCTCTAGATTTTAAGTTTTAATAACGTAGTACGATGAAATTATTTAATAAACATATATTTCTTGGATTATTTTCTCTTTCAATCATGACTTCTTGTCAGAAATTGACTGAAGTAAATGTTAATCCAAATGAAGCGACAACAACCCACCCGCAAGCTTTATTGACGAAGGTAGAATGGGATGCTTTTCGGACCTGGCATGGTACCTCACCACTATATGCCTTGAAAATGATTGTGCAAACAGATGGTGAAAATGCGAATCAAATTTATAATTGGCAAAGGGGAAGCTTTGAGCAATATGGTAATCTTCGCAATATTACCAAGATGACGGAAGAAGCTGAACGTATTGGCGCTGAAAGTTATTTGGCATTAGCAAAATTTTTCCGTGCGTATTATTTTTATAATCTTACCTTAACGTTTGGTGATGTCCCTTATTCAGAAGCAGCAAAGGGTGAAAATTCGGCAATTTTTGCGCCGAAATACGATACACAGAAAGACGTTTTGGTGGGTGTATTGAAGGAGCTCGAGGAAGCAAGTATTATTCTGAAGAAGAACAATAACACCATAAATGGGGATATTATTTATGGTGGAAATAGTGGCAATTGGAACAAGTTAGTCAATTCATTTCGCCTAAAAGTATTATTGACGCTTTCGAAGAAAACGACTGATCTTCCATTTAATGCAGCAACAGAATTTTCAAAAATATTTACCAATGAGTCTAGAATCACTGATGTTAGTGGTGCTGAAGATGGGCAACTCATCTTTTTGAATCAAGAGGGTAATCGCTATCCTGAATTTAACTCTAGCGGTTATGGATCGGGAATGTATATGGATTCCACTTTTATCCAACGATTGCAGGACCTGAAAGATCCGCGGTTATTTGCCGTCGCTACACAAACAAGACTGGGTAAAGAAGCGGGTAAAGCGATTAATGACTTTACGGCTTATGAAGGCGGTGATCCGATTGTTCCTTATGCACAGGTGAATGCAAAAGCCGTATTAGGTAAATTATCGAAAGTCCACGAACGATTTTATCAAGATCCCACAGCTGAGCCATTGGTCTTATTGGGCTGTTCGGAGATGCAGTTTATTTTGGCTGAAGCCATTTTGAAAGGTTGGATAACGGGCGATCTCAATGCAACGTATACCAAAGGAGTACAGGCATCGTTCAAATTTTATGAAAAGTATGCGAAAAATTTGGGAACTTATACAAATGAAGCACAAGCGGCCAAATATCTTGAACAAAATTCGGTAAGTCTTGACGGAGCTAGCTCCAATGAGCAAAAGCTCGAACGTATCTTGATGCAGAAATACCTGCGCTCATTTCATCAGGGGGGATACTCGGCTTATTTTGATCATTTGCGCACGGGATATCCGAGTTTCCGTAAATCGGCGAATGTGAAAACAGCCTATCGCTGGATGTATCCTCAAGATGAGTACAATAATAATACGGCGAATGTATCTGATGCGATCAAATCACAATTTGGCGGAAATGACAATATTAATTTACAGACTTGGTGGTTAAAATAATGGATTCAAGGAGGGTATTTTTAAAAAAAGCAGCCATGCTGGCAGGGAGTACAGTCGCCATAAACTGGCTGCCTGAATCAATACAAAAAGCCTTGGCGATTGAAGCTCCAAAAGGATCAACTTTTTTGGATGCCGAACATGTTGTCTTTTTGATGCAGGAAAACAGATCGTTTGACCACTGTTTTGGAACTTTGAAGGGTGTACGTGGCTTTAACGATCCCCGCGCGATGAAATTGCCGAATGGCCTACCTGTATGGATACAAGGAAATAAGGAAGGTGCATATTTTGCACCTTTCCATTTAGATATCGTCAATAGTAAATCGACTTGGATGGGGTCGCTTCCGCATGGTTGGCGTGATATGGTTGCTGCTCGTCATGACGGGAAAATGGATAATTGGTTGGAAGCAAAGAGCTCTGGCAATTCAGAATATAAGGCTATGCCTTTAACAATGGGTTATTATAACCGTGCGGATATTCCTTTTTATTATGCTTTTGCAGATGCATTTACAATTTGTGACCAGCATTTTTGTTCTTCACTGACGGGAACGAGCGCTAATCGATCGTATTTTTGGACTGGTACAGTGCGCGAAGAACCCCGTAATCCCGAATCTGTTGCGCATGTAGACAATGGTCAGATCAACTACAAGGATGTCAAATGGAAAACCTATCCTGAACGACTGCAAAAAGCAGGGGTCTCGTGGAAAGTTTATCAAAATGAACTAAGTTTACCAGTAGGCTTTAAAGGAGAAGAGGAAGATTGGTTGGCCAATTTTACAGATAACAACCTGGAGTTTCACCAACAATATGGTGTAAGATATCATTTGGCACATTATCAGTGGATGAAAGAACGGGTAAAAGAGCTGCATAAATTTTTGGAAACAAATCCAAAAGAAGAATTGCTGCACAAAGCCAAAGCGGAATTGGAGGATTTGAAAAGGGATGTCATTCATTATACGCCCGAGAATTTTGAAAAGCTATCCCAGTTCGAAAAAGATATCCATCACAATGCATTTGTGACTAATCTAGCTGATCCCAACTTTCACAAACTTGATAAATTAAGTTATAAAGAAGGTGGAAAGCGGCAGGAAGTTGAGGTGCCAGCCGGAGATGTTTTTTATCAGTTTAGAAAAGATGTTGAAGATCGCCAATTACCTACAGTGTCGTGGTTAGTGGCACCTTGTCGTTTTTCGGATCATCCGGGCTCACCTTGGTATGGGGCATGGTACGTATCCGAAGTCCTCGATATATTGACCAAAGACCCTGAGGTTTGGAAAAAGACAATTTTCATCTTAACTTATGACGAAAATGATGGATATTTTGACCATATCGCTCCTTTTGTTCCGCCATTGAGCACGAACAAAGATCAGGGTGCCGTGTCAGAAATCGACACTTCGGATGAATATGTTACGCTAGAACAGGAGCGAAAAAGGAAAAATAGTAATCATGTAAGTTTTGAAAGTCCTATTGGTTTGGGCTATCGCGTACCAATGGTGATAGCTTCACCCTGGTCTAAGGGTGGTTGGGTCAATTCCGAAGTTTTTGACCACACCTCCTGTCTTCAATTTTTAGAACATTTTTTGGAGAAGAAAACGGGTAAGGTGATACGGGAAGAAAACATCAGTCAATGGCGAAGAATGGTCTGTGGCGACTTAACAACGTCTTTTCGTCCTGTAGATAACATTTCCAAAACAAGGCTTAATCCGGTAGACAGAGACGGGTATGTTGAACGTATATTCTCCGCCAGGAATAAAAAGCTCCCAACAGATTTTGTGAAAATCGACAGCCAAAAACTGGAGGAAATCAAATCGACAGGTCAGTATCATGCAGCTATGCAGATGCAAGAGCAGGGATGGAAGGATGCTTGTGCTTTACCTTATGAATTGCAGCTAAAAGTACAGCATACACCAACGATGCTTTCCATCAGCTCAACCTTGGAAAGAAGGCTCAATACAGCTAAAGCGGGAGCGGGTCTGCCTTATCATGTTATTTCCTATGTGGCGTATGATGGCCATGCGGCGGGTAAAGTTTGGAATTTTACGGTACGGGAAGGGGATCAATTAGCGTATGAATGGGAACTCGATAAAATTGTAGGAGAGTACATATCATTTGCATTGCATGGCCCTAATGGTTTCTATCGTGCGATTGAAGGCGCAAAGTCGCATATTCCAGCTATTGATGTGTATACGAAAGTAGTTGCTGGAAAGCCTATTCTTTGTGTACAATCAGAGTCGCTAAATTGGGATTTATTTCTTAAAGACTGTTCCTATGATCTTTTCCATGCGAAAGCAATGCGCAAGGATGATCCTGCTTTGGTTGAAATCGATTGCAGCAAGAGTGAAGGTTGGTATGATATCGAAATAACGTGTTCAGAAGATCATGCGGTCAAATTCCGCTATGCTGGACATATAGAGACTGGTAAATCAAGTAAGACAGACCCGTTAATGGGTAAAGTAGAATTATAGCTGAACCAATTAAATACTAGGACGAAAGCGCTGTTTCACGATCGATGAACACAGCGCTTTCTCTTTTGCAAAATAGAGCAAGATTCTTTTTGTGTGGATTCGGGCAAAAATGGGATTTGTGTCTCTTGTGTCAAAACGTTATTTTTATGGTTTGGATCGTAGTTCATTACAGAGAGCTACACATCATGACGAATATGGAGGAGCAAAAAATTATTTTGGTTGAAGATGAACAGGATGTTGCTGATTTGATCGTACAAGGCTTAGGCGAGGATGGCTATAGGGTCATTCATCTGGGGCGTTCGGAAGGTCTGGAACAGCTTTTGGCGAAGCAAGATGTCTCTCTTGTGCTATTGGACATTCTTTTGCCGGGAACCAATGGCCTGGATATTTGTAAGCAGATCAGACAGTGGGGGTATACCGATTTACCTGTTATGATGCTGACTGCACTTGGTACTCCAGAAAATGTGGTGCTCGGACTCGATAATGGTGCCGATGACTATCTTTCCAAGCCCTTTAAGCTCATTGAATTGAAGGCTCGGATACGTTCATTGATCCGCAGGCAACAGTCTATCGTACAGGCAACACAACGTGAGTTACAGCCCTCGAAAGACACATTTAGTTATGGTTTTCTGAGTATCGATGATTATAAAAAAATAGCCTACTGTGAGGGGCAGGAACTCAATCTGACAAGTACAGAGTATCGTTTACTCTTGTTGTTTATTCAGAGCCCCAAAAAGGTATTTGAGAGAACGGAGCTTTTGGACAAAATATGGGGGATAAATTTCGATATTGGATCAAATGTCGTCGATGTTTATGTGAATTATTTGAGAAAAAAGATTGAAAAAATAACGAGCAAAAAAGCGATCCACACGGTTATTGGTATGGGATATGTTCTAAAAATAGAAGACTGAATATTTAAAAATGCACAATTACAATCGAAAGCTTATTTATCTCATTGCAATTCTGGTCATTTATGTGAGTTGTTTTGTTGGCTTTATTTTTTATTCCGTTACAAATTTTGCTTTTACAGATTTTTATAAACGGCTCGATCTGCGGCGAAATATTGCTGCTGAAAAATTTCTGAATAGTAAATCCGCCTCCCAGGCTGATCAGTGGAGCCTTGATTTTATAGAAAATCTCAATAATCAGCATGAATTTTTGGTGGAATTTGATAGCAATGGTGCTATTTTAAGAAGCCAAGGATTTCATCAAGAACTTTGGGATAAAATCAATAAAAAAGGAAGCTCAAATTTCAAGTCGGGTAATCAATTCTATTCAACTAAATATTTTTCGCAAAATGGTCGAAAGTATATTGTGGGCGCTTCCGCTGAAAATTACTTTTATACACACCATTTGGCCTACCTTCGTAATCTGCTTATTATAAGTCTGATTTTGGGGATTCTCTTTATATTCGTTGTTTCGGTTTTTATGAAACGTTCGTTCTTAAAGCCAATACTAACCATGATGAAAGAGGTGCAAGAGATTGGTTCGGAAAATCTTTATAAACGATTGGATGAGGATAAATACAAAGGTGAGCTTCATGGCCTGGCACTCACATTTAACCGGATGTTGACGCGCTTGGAAACTTCTTTCGAAACACAAAAGAACTTTATCAGCAATGCATCACATGAGCTAAATACACCATTGACATCCATCATAGGACAGGCAGATCTTGCTTTATCCAAAGAACGAACAACAGCGGAGTACCAACGAACATTATTTAAGATCATTGAGTCGGCAGAGCATTTGGAAAAGAAAACAAAAGCACTTTTACTGTTGGCGCGTACAGGTTTTGTTAATAATGCGACCGCATTTAGCCCCGTTCGTATTGATCAGATCGTGATGGACGCCGAGCTGACTGTTAAGGCCATCAATGATAAATTTAAGATTATCACAGATTTCAGTCTATTACCAGATGATAGTATGCGACTTAAGGTGAATGGAAATGCAATTTTGTTACAGCTTGCGCTATCCAATATTATCAGCAACGCGTGTAAGTATTCATCCGATAGAACCGCTTATATTGCTTTAGGGGCATTGGACAATAAAGTCTTTATTCTAATAAAAGACAAAGGTATCGGAATACCCTCCCGCGAATTGGATCATATCTACGATCCTTATTTTAGAGCGTCCAATACGAGTGGCATTGACGGTTATGGTATTGGACTTCCTTTGGCCAGAAATATTATTAAGTTGCATGGTGGTACATTGAAGGTCAATTCTGTTGTGAGTGAAGGCACCACTGTAGAAATTGAACTACCCACTTACCTTCGATTTTAATGTGGTTTTAATTTCAACTGCATTTCTAATCTCATTTTAATACTGTTGCTCGCTTTCTAATGGAAAGCTAATTTTAGATTCATTCCGTTGCCATATGTGCGTTTTAACTTTGTTAAAAAAAGGCATGGCTAAAACAACGCGTATATTAATACCTAGTGATTTTACAGTTGACTCACTCCATTTTGTGCGTCAAAGTATTGAAGAGTCAATGGCTGATTCTATCGATATTATTCTTGTGTATGGCAATAAAAGCAGCACTTCTGCGAGTGAATTACTCGGAATTGGATTGGAAGATCAACTGGAAACACTTCAATCTGAATCTTTTTTAAAAGCCTGTAGCGGAATCTATCAACGCTATAAAAACCGTAAGCTCAGTATTTTTGCGGATATTTTGGGTACCGATAACAGTCATTATTTGCAGCATTACCTCAAAGGGCAGTCTGTGAATGAGGTCATAATACCACGCGATTATACCTATAAAAAGAAAACACGCAATTTTTTTAATGTCGCTATTGCACTCCGTAAAGTCGAGAGTCAAATTCCCTCTACAATTTCATTTAAGGAACAACCAAGTATTAGAAACAGAGAGATCGGACTAATTGAATGATCGATCGGAGTTTTTACTGTTGTTTTTAGCTGAAATTCATCATTTATAACTTATCTTCTATCTATTTTTTATGGGGCATATACAAGGCGGACCATCACCTTTGCAACGGTTGGCTAGCTTATTACATACTGAACGGAAAACGATCAATTATATATTTATTTATGCCATCGTCATCGGTATTTTTAGTTTGACTATTCCAATAGGGATAACAGCTATCTTTAATTTTTTAAGCAATGGAGCGATGTATAGCTCTACCTATATCTTAATTGCTTTTGTGTTATTTGGCGTGATTGTGGGCGGGGTATTATTGATCGGACAATTGACCTTAGTCGAGTATTTAGAGCAGAAAATCTTTCTAAAATCGGCGGTTGAATTTTCTTATCGCCTGCCGAGAATTAAACCTAAAGAGTTACTTGGAAAAAATCTTGTGGAGTTGGTCAACCGATTTTTTGATGTTATCATTATCCAAAAGGGAATTATCAAACTTTTGATCGATATCATCGCTGCAGTGGTGACAATTTTCTTTAGCGTGGTCTTATTATCATTTTATCATCCTGCATTTCTGGCCTTTGGCCTTATTGTCATTTTTTCTGTTATTACGATACTTGTTTTATACTATAAAAGAGGGTTGAAAACAAGTATTGAAGAGTCTGAATACAAATATGAGACGGTAGCCTATTTGGAAGCTGTTGCCGGACAAATTGACCATTATCGTGCTGATGAGACGAAAATGAACGAAGTGACAAAAACAACAGATTATATTGTCAGTAAGTATTTAGGGGCGAGGAACGATCATTTTAAGGTTTTAAAGCGTTTTTTTATTGGTTCTGTCCTACTTCGCACCCTGTTGTTTGGAGCGATGCTCTTGCTTGGATCTTATTTTGTTGTTGAGCGGCAAATGACTTTTGGTCAATTTGTTGCTGCTGAAGTTGTCATCGTTCAAATTGGTTATGCCATTGAAAAACTGATGACAAATTTGAATACTATTTTTGATATGCTTACTGGAGTTGTCAAATTGGCGGCTGTAACGGATCTTGCGTTGGAGGAGGACGCTGCGGTTTATGTTGATTAATAAGGATCGTTCGAGTCAGAAAACGCTCTCATGGAGAGATCTTTCCCATGATGCGGTTGATAAGTTATTGAAAGAGCGGGGATCCCTAGTCTTGGGGCGAATTCTTGTGTTTTCTGGGATTGTTTTTGTACTAGCACTTTTTCTCCCATGGAGGCAGACAATTCCTGGAGTAGGAACGGTTACTGCTTTACGTCCACAAGATAGACCACAGACTATCCAAAATCAGATTGGTGGCCGCATTGAATATTGGGCCGTTACTGAGGGGCAGGAAGTGAAGAAAGGTGATACGATTTTAGTGCTTTCGGAGACTTCTCAATCTTATTTTGATCCCATGTTACCATTGCGGTTAGAAGAGCAATTGAATGCCAAACAAAGCGGAGAAAATGCTGCTAATCAAAAAATGAAAGCCACTGAAGCACAGATTGAAGCATTGAAAAATGGGCTTGATTTTCAGCTTGCGTCAGCTAAAAATAAGGTGATCCAAGCTCAAAATCTGGTAAAAATAGATAGTGCAGAATTGGTCGCTGTCATGAGTTTTTTTGAGACCAGTGAAAAGCGGCTCAAACGGTACGAAGAGGGCTATCGTGACGGCTTATTTTCGTTAACAGATATCGAAACAAGGCGTTTAAATCTGCAAAATGATCGAGCTAAAGTAGTAAGTGCAGATAACAAGTTGTCGAATTCAAGACAATCATTAACAAATGCCAGTATCGAATTAAACAACATCCGCGCAAAGTATAATGAATCATTGGCGAAAGCGCAGTCCGATTTAAGTTCGGCTTTTTCCTCCAAAGCCTCAGTACAAGGGGATATCGCCAAACTGAGAAATGAGATATCCAATATTGATGTACGACGGGGGTTATATGTCGTGAGGGCTCCACAAGATGGTTTTATTGTAAAAACCTTTAAGGCAGGAATTGGTGAAAATATGAAGGAGGGTGAGTCCGTTGCGACATTACAGCCTAAAAAACCACAGCTTGCCGTAGAACTTTATGTAAACGCAATGGATGTCCCACTGATTGAGCCGGAAAGTGATGTAAGGCTACAATTTGATGGCTGGCCATCGATCCAATTTTCCGGATGGCCGTCTGTCGCGGTCGGTACCTTTGCTGGAAAAGTTTCAGTCATCGATAAAGTGAGTAGTACGAATGGCCGATTTAGGATTTTGATACGTGCAACAGTTCCTGTTCCGGAAGGAGATGAACCCTGGCCTGTTCAGTTAAATCAGGGCTCAGGTGCTTATGGAAGGGTTATTTTAAATAAAGTCCCATTATGGTATGAGATATGGCGACAGTTGAATGGCTTTCCGCCGAGTTTGGAAAGAGAACCAAAAGAAAGTGAGAAAAAGTAATTGTTATATGAATAAATTGAATTTTATTTTTATCGTGTTGTGCTTTTTTTTCTCTCCTCATCTTTCGGCTCAGGAAAAGGAGTATGGAGCAAGGAATACTTTTACCGTGGATGACATGGAAGAGCTTTTAATGGCCAATCATCCAATCGTTAAACAAGTGAATCTGCTGAGTGAAACTGCAAAAGCCCAGGTAACACAGGCTTTAGGGAAGTTTGATCCGACGTTAAATTCCAGTTTTAAAAATAAGCATTTTGGCAATACGGATTATTATAATCAGTGGAATAGTGAGCTAAAAATTCCTCTTTGGTTAGCTGGCGCAGATCTGAAAATTGCTTATGATCGAAATGTTGGTGATTATACAAACCCGCAATCCCGAACAAATAATGCAGGGCTTTCCGCAATCGGTTTAAGTATTCCATTGGGGCAAGGTTTAATCGTCGATAGCAGAAGAAATACGCTGCAGCAGGCAAAGGCTATGATCAGCTACCTCGAAGGCGAAAAGATAAAACAAATAAATGCCATTTGGTTTCAGGCACTTTCAGATTATTGGAATTGGTATTTTGCCTATCAGCAGTATCAGCTTTTATTGGAGGGTGTAAAATTGGCTGATCAACGGTTTAAAGCAATCAGTGAGCAGACGACGCTGGGAGATAAACCTGTAATTGATTCCATCGAAGCTTCGGTCGTTGTAAAAGAACGGCGGATAGAACTTTCAAAGTATGAAGTTGAACTTAAAAACGCGAAAATTGTATTGTCCAATCATCTGTGGAATGATCAACAATTTCCAGTAGAACTTCCCGATCATGCCATACCGCATAAGCTCGAAGATCCTGTTATTTTGCCAGATAATAGTGTGATCGAGGCGCTACTTGATTCGGCAAAAATTGCTCATCCCGAAATGATAAAGTTGGCGAGTAAAAATCAACAACTTCTATTTGAGGAACGTTATCGAAAAGAAATGCTTAAACCTAAATTCAATGTGTCAGGCACGCTCATTTCTAGCCGTCACGGTTTTAATGACTTTGTACCGCCGCAGTATGATTTTAATTGGCAGAATTATAAAGTAGGTTTTGAATTTGCATTTCCACTTTTTATTCGCGCCGAACGTGGGAAGCTCAAAGAGGTCCGGATTAAGCAAGATCAGCTACGATTTGAACAAGCTGTGACCGAGAGAAATATTTACAATGAAGTCGTTAAAAAATATAATGATTTAAATGCTTACAGTAAACAGATTGAACTTCAATCGATCAATATAAGTAATCAGGAACTGCTTCTTAGGGGGGAATTAAATAAGTTTGAACTGGGTGAATCAACCTTGTTTGTTGTTAATAGTAGGGAAAACAAGCTGATCGAAATGCGGATCAAGCAAGAGAAGCTGGTTACGGACTACAGAAAGGCACTAGCGGAATTATATTACAAAGCCGGAACTAAATTTTAATCCCATTTTAATCTGCATCTTTTTTTTAATCTCATTTTAATATCGGTCTTAAAATTCTAATAGAAAGTTAATTCCAGATTCATTCGGTTGCCATGATGACCTATTAATTTTGTATAAAAATAATTGGATATGGCAAAGGCAATGCGTGTATTGATTCCAAGTGATTTTACGATTGATTCACTTTTTTTTGTGATTCATAGTATAGAGCAATCGAAAGCCGAAGAACTTGATATCATTCTTGTCTATGGTAATAAGAGCAGTACATCGATCAGCGAACTATTGGGAATCACATTGGATGACCAACTCAGTAATCTTCAATCGGAGGACTTTTTGAAGGCCTGCCAGATGATCTGTCATCGTTATGAAAATCGTAAGCTAAATATCTATACAGATATCATCGGCTCTGACAATCTCAATTATTTACAACATTATTTGCGCGGAGCTCGGATTGATGAAGTCAAAGTTCCCACAGATTATGAATTTGAAAGAAGAACACGGCATTTTTTCGACGTCGGACAGGCTTTGCTTCACTTGAGTAAAAGTAAACAGAAGAATGTCTCGATTGTCGCAAGACCTGGGACAAACAGAACAGGAGGAAATGTCTTGGCGGATTTATTTTTTAACAAGAAATGGGATGTTAACTATTAAGAGAAAAATATTAGCAAGGTTCAACTTCGTCTTGTTGTCCTTTTTGCTTTTAGGAGCTAGTTCAATGGTTATGTTTTATGAAAACCCCGAGCGGCTTTTAGAAGGAGAGTGGGAAGAGCAAGGTTGGTACTTTGAGAAAGTGGAGAAGTCTCCAACGTTCAAAAAACAGGCGGTTATCCATGAGGGAATAAAAGATGCTGCAATCGCTCACCTTCCACCCTTGCAGGATGGATTATGGCATTTTGAAAAAATGGGTGACAAAAATTTTATTGCCCATCATGAGGACAAACAATACAATTGGTTTTTGAAGGGACGAGGCCATATCCTTGAGCTTCGGAAAAATGATGAGCTTATAGAGAGCTTTGTCATACAAAAATTGAATAAAAACCAATTGATACTGCATCTTAACTTGGATATGCAGACGAAAGGAATCGCACGAATTGTGCTGAAAAAAGGAGGAAAGGAAAAATATGCTGAGAAAATATAGCAATCATAGAACGATTCAAGATAATATCAAATTAGGGGGAATAACTGCATTCTCTGCGGGAATGGTCAATGTCGCATCTGTCATTGTCTTTTTCTCGTTTACATCCAATGTAACAGGTTATTATGCGGTTTTTGCGCAAGAGATTGCGAAAGGAAATTGGTATCAAGGTGCAGTAGTGCTATTTTGGATTTTACTTTTTCTAGTCGGGAGTATGCTTTCGAATCTTATCATCATTCATGGTAAAGGACGTTTTAGCTCCTATCTGACACATTCCATTCCTTTGGCATTGGAAATACTGAGTATATTATTTGTCGGGATATATCTTGATGTATTTTATGAAGATTCTTTGAAAGAAACAGAGATACTTGTCGGTGCATTGCTGTTTGCAATGGGATTGCAAAATGGTTTAACAGCGAGCATATCGAATTCTGTTGTGAAAACGACACACTTGACAGGGCTAACGACAGATTTAGCAATATTGATTTCGATGTTCACTAAGGAGTCGAACCGAAGCAATAAGACATTGGTCGACAAATTCCATTTACTGCTGAGTATCGTGGGAGCCTATGTCATGGGAGGGCTTGTGAGCGGTATTTCATTCACCTATTTATCGAATAAGACATTTTACGTGGTTTGTTTTGTTCTTTTAATCATTGGTTTGTACGACCATTACAAATTGTATCTATTGAAAAAGCAATTTGTGAATCGTCATCGTCAGCCAGTGGCAGCTTAGTTGACCGAGAAAGTTCTTGGTTAACTAAGCTAAAGGGCAAATATTTTTTAATCGCATTTCAAAAAATGCGATTTTTTTTGTCTGAAAAATGCTTATCTTCAACCTCGGTTATCACGCTCTACCAATGCGCATGAAAGACTACTTAATCAATTTAAAACCACGTCATGATCAAATTCTTTTCCATCCGGCCTTTTTGGGCACTCTCTCTAATTTCTCTGTCAGTATCACCGCTCTGTGTAAAACAGGTTTGTGCGCAAGAATTGCACAGCCAAAGATCAGTACATGATCAACATAAAAACCAACAGAATCTTTTACGGGCGATCCAATTGATTGATCGGTCAATGGAAGTCTATTTTTCTGGTGAAGATTTCAAAATGCATCGTTTTTATAATCCATTTACGCAGGTTCGATCCGAAGAAAAAGCGAGTGTATGGATGTACTCTGCTTCCATAGAAGCTGTAAATGCTGTGTTGAGCGGCTTGAAAAAGCAACAAAAGGCAGGTAATACCGAGCTTTACGGAAAGTATTATTCCCGCTATGTGGATTTATTGGCTAAGCTTCATGCAAATGCAGCTTATTATTTAGGGACATTTACGCTAACATCTTTTACACAACATAAAGAATGGACGGTGTATGCTGTCGATCGCGTCCGAGAAAAAGGAAAAGCAAATGTAACGGGAGTACTGAATGTCTATGATGATCAGATGTGGCTAGTACGGGAATTATTGGAAGCTTATCATTTGACTGGGCAAGAACGCTATTTGCAAGAAGCTGAATACCTTACTGCTTATGTTCTTGATGGTTGGGACTGTACTTTGGATGAGAAAGGGAAAGAGCATGGTGGAATCCCATGGGGCCCAGGATATGTAACTAAGCATGCCTGTAGTAATGCACCGATTATTAGTCCGCTTGTTGCATTGTATGAAATCTATAAAAAGAAAGGAGATCAAATCGTTGCGCATTCCATTGATCCGAAAGATAAACTAACTCGTATTTCTAAAAAAGAGAAGAAGAGCGATTTTTATCTCCGTTATGCTAAAAGGATTTATGACTGGCAAAAGGCATATCTTCTTAATGAAAAAGGTGTTTATGCGGATATGATGGGTGATTGTTTTCCAGATTGTTCGATAGCTTATGAAACGGTCAACGGTGTACAATATCGAAAAAATACCGAGCTCAGAAAAGCGGTCGGCACGGCATTTTCCTATAACAGTGGAACGATGATTTCTGGAGCCGCCGACTTATATCGTGTTACGAAAGCAAAAAGATATTTAGAAGATGGCAAGAAACTGGCCGATGCGACTTTTACTTATTTTGGAAAGTTAGGGCAGCAGATTCCTGAGCACTATACCTATGCGACAGATGGTTTTAATAATTGGTTTAACGGCGTGTTGTTAAGAGGATATACCGCTATATTTCCCAATTATAGCAAGGCTGGACTGTATGCAAAATCTTTTCAGGATAACTTGGATTACGGCTATACCCACTTCTTGAAAGATGGATTTCTGCCGAATGACTTGCTCGGAGGCTGGGCAAATGATAAAAGTAAGAATGATTTGGAAGGAATGTTTATGTTCACTTATGCAGCACAGTATGCAACACTTGCCCAAGTTGAATCAACAAAATAGGTGCACGCTTGGACGGACACCTATTTTTATTCAGATATGATTATTTGCTGGGTTAAGATTTAGATAAAGCAGTTTGAGCGTCCTGAAATTCGGTAGGACTTTGGCCAAACTGCTTTTGGAAATTACGTGAGAAATGAGTAGCGGAACTGTAGCCCAATAAATTAGAAATTTCGTAAACTTTATATTGTTTTTGAATAAGCAGTTCTGCTGCTTTTCTGAGCCGAGTTAAATTAATCAGTTCATTGGGTGATAGGCTGGATACCACATTGATTTTGCGATAGAGTGTAGGTCTGCTCATGCAGAGAATATCGGCCATTCTATCGACATTAAACTGGGGATCATCGAGATGTTGCATAATGATTTCTTCAATCTTCAGCAAGAACTCTTGTTCACTTTGATTTTGCCCGATCTGTTGGATTTGTGACATCGGATTTTTAATAAAAAACTCCTTGACCTTAACTCTATTCTTTAATAAACTGGCTATTTGTGCTCTTAAAAAAGCGGGCGAAAAAGGTTTTTCAATGTAAGCGTCGGCACCAAATTCTAAACCCTGAATTTTTGATTCAATACTATTTTTTGCTGTCAAAAGTATAACTGGAATATGTGCATAAGCGATATCTTCCTTAATTTTTTGACAGAGCTCAAAACCATCCATTTCTGGCATCATTACATCACTTACGATCAGATCGAAATATTCAGAGGCTAATAAATCTAGGGCTTCTCTTCCATTAGAACTCGTTGTTATCTGATAATCTTCATTGAGATCATCCGCAATAAATTCAAGCAGTTCGGTATGATCATCTACTAATAATAAATTGGATTTGGCATTCATAATTATGGGTTTGTATTGTGATTCAAAGGTAACGTCAAGCTAAATACGTTCAATTGGAGGTCGTTTGTACTATATAACAAGGTACCTTGGTGTTTTAAGGTTAGGGATCTTGTCAATGCCAAGCCTAGACCACTTCCGGGAACATTCTTATTTTGCTTTAAACGATTGAATGGTTCAAAAATTCTTTCCCTTTCTTCTGAAGGAATTAAAGCTCCGTCGTTTTTCACGGTCAATATAAAGATATTTTTCTGTTTATCCATATTCAAATTCACTTCAATATAGGATGAAGAATATTTAAGGGCATTATTCAATAAGTTGTAACAAATCTTGTCGAATGCGTCGATATCGACCTGACCTATAATATCCGGCATAATGTGTGACACAATCTGCTTTCCCTGTGCCTGGAGTGTGACCGTAAAATTGTTGATGATTTCCTGAACCGTTTGGCTTATGTTTTCTGACTCAAAGTGTAATTTGAATCCTTCCGTTTCAACCTGTCTAAAATCCAGTAATTGGTTACTAAGCGCAATCAACTTCTCCGTATTGTTCTGCATGGTCAATAATAGCTTGTCTGTTACAGGATTGTGATCTACCTTATCCATAAGCTTCTCTAAGGGGGCTTTGATCAATGTCAACGGTGTGCGTATTTCATGGGCAACATCGGTGTAAAAATTGATTTTTGAACGGTAGAGTTCTTGCTCACGTAGATTTTGTACGGTTAGAAGGTGTTGTCGATTGCGTTGCTTGATCTTTTCATTGAAATGATGAATCACAAATACAATGAGCCCCATAAGGATTAGTGCGTAGCAAACAAAAGCTGGTATACTTGCCCAAATAGGAGGAAGAATCGTGATTTTAAGACTAGCAAAGGTGGGTATTGTGTTACCATTTGGATCCTCCGCTTTTACGGTAAAAACGTAATTACCGGGAGCTAACTTGGTGAAATAAGCGCGTTGATTGCTTGTAATGTCTATCCAATTGTCGTCAAGACCATCCATTTTATAACTATAGTGAATAGAATGGGGGGCTTGGTAGTGTAATGCCGCAAAATCAAGACTGAAGGATGATTCGTCGTGTTTTAGTTTGATATTTTTTGTGAATAAGATTGATTTGGATAAAATACTTGCATCGGTATATTGATTGATCGCTCTATTGTTGATGTAAAAATTAGTGATATAAATCGGTATTTGATTCTTATAGTTAATTTGGTTTAGTTTTTCCGGATTGAAACGTATAAGGCCATTGATGGTACCGAAATAGAAGTTCCCATTGTCGTCATCAAAAGATGAATTGTAATTGAACTGAATCGTCGGTAGGCCTGACTCCAAGTTGAAGATCCGTTTTCTGCCATTGGGCAGATGATAGCGTACCAGCCCTTTAGAGGTACTTACCCAGAGATTCTGTTGTTTGTCTTCTAAAAATGCGAGCGTTACGTTACTGGGCATTCCTTCTTCCAGGCCAATGTTTTCAAAACTGTCCTGATTTAATTTCTTCTTAGCCATTCCACCTTCAGTGGCGATCCAAATTTGATTTTTTGAATCCTCAAATAGACTATTGACCCTATTGTTAGGCAAAGAATTGGGGTCATTCTGATGATGTGTATAATGTTTGAAATAACGTGTGGTCGGATTATAGCAAAATAGCCCATCGCGCCATGTACCTACCCAGATATTTCCCTCTTTATCTTCCAAAATAGTCGTGTAAAACATGTATTCGGGGACATTATCAATGAGGTGAAAAGACTTTTTTTCAAAGTTAAACCGGTATAAGCCACGAGTTGATGCAGCTATAATGTCTCCTTTTCGAGTTTTATAGAGATAAAATAGAAAATTGCTTTGTAGATCAGAAGGGGTTGCATTGTTATTGCGATCGATGTGATAAATGACTTTTTGAAGCTTTGGCGAAAATATGTCCAGGCCATTGACGAAGGTGCCGATCAGTAGTTTATCACCAATAGGAAGAACGCCATGGATATTATTGTTTGCCAGATTCCCCTGCTTATCGGAAAAGTTTTGGATATTACCCGACTTAGGGTCCAGTTTAGATAGTCCTCCATTTTCGGTGCCTATCCATATATTCTGATCGATATCTTTTTTGATAATGCGTACAACAGAGCCTTTTAGGCCCCCGGGGCGATCTTGTGGGAGGAATTTTTCGATGATACTATTGTTCTTATGATAATAGTTGATCCCACCAAAATAGGTTCCCAGCCAAATACCCTCATCCTTATCCTGTAGGATGTTATAAATGGCATTGTCAGATATACCCCAAGGGTTTTCTTGTTCTTTCTGAATGTTGATGTAACGTCGGCTAGCAATTTGATAAATGAAGAGGCCAGATTCTGTTGCAAACCAATATTCATGATCATTTGGCTGTATAATATCTCTGACATAGAGAAATTGATGCAGTTGATCTGGTCCAAGGATAGACTTAAGGGATTTATCTTGAAAGCGATAGCAATAAACACCAGTTTTTGAAGTACCAATCAATAAGTCTCCGTCGCGGTTTTCCATTATTTTCTCAATACTAAACCAATCCTTAGCACCATATTTTGCTTGAAAGTCAAGCATGAGTACGGGTTTTCCGGAAGGACCTATTTGGAAGATTTTGCCTTCAGGAGTTCCAAAAAATACCGCTCCATTTTTTGTGCAGCTGATGGACGTAATGTAGAGATCTGATTTTGTAAATTGTTGAATTGCATGACTAACTAAATCATGGCAATAGAGCATTCCATTTGATATAAACCAGATCCTTTTGCGTTGATCGGTAATAATAACAGGGACGTCCGCATTTTCAAATTGTTTACTCAGCAGTCTAAATTGTTCATCGACGGGGTTGTAACAATAGATTCCCTGATCTGTACCAATCCAAATTCTCTTTCGAAAATCTTCTTTCAATGAAATGATATTATTGCCCCCCAGACTATTTTTTCCAGATTTTGATGCATCAAAATGTTTGAAATTATTACCATCAAAACGATTTAACCCATCTTTTGTACCGAACCAAAGAAAGCCCTGACTATCTTGCATACTACAAATGACAGCATTGTTAGACAATCCTTCATTGATTTGATAATGATTGAAATAATAAGGCTGTGCATGGAGCAACGCGGGGAGCAACAGAAAAAATAGAAGACGTAAAGGCTTTAGGTTGATCATGATCATTTGGTTATTGATACAAAATAGTGCTAAAATGAAACAATTTAATCTTAAAATTTCTGAAAAAATTAAGACTTTAGCTTATATATTGTAAGCGTTAAAATTATAAAAAATCTAGAAAAGGACGTATGTTCTATCTAAACAAAGATTATAAACCATTTAAAATATTACGAATGAGAGGAAAATTGACCTTGCTTGGTCTTTCTGCAATGCTGGCATTTTGTGTGTCTTGTCAGCAATCGACTGGTTCCAAAACTTCAAAAGCAGATTCTTTATCGGCCTACATGGATAACGCACAGTTCAGCGGAACTATTGATCAAAAACAGGCTTATCTATATGAACTGAGCAATAAAAATGGCGTACAAGCTTATTTTACCAATTTTGGTGCACGTTTAGTGGGATTATGGGTGCCTGACAATAAGGGGGAGTTATGCGATGTTGTTTTGGGTTTTTCTAAAGCGGCTGATTATAATAATCCCAAAGAACCATTTTTTGGTACTATTGTAGGGCCTTTTGGTAATCGGATTGCTAAGGGAAAATTTAAGTTGGATGATAAAACCTATACATTGGCGGTAAATAACGGTCCTAATACACTGCATGGAGGTTTTAAAGGTGTGCATTTTGCCAATTGGACATTAAAATCGTCAGATAAATCGTCTCTTACTTTTGCTTACACCTTACCTGATGGACTCGAGGGTTTTCCAGGAAACATCCAGATGGAAGTGACTTATACGCTTAACGATAATAATGAATTGATGATTGCCTATCGTGCTACTTCCGATAAAAAGACGGTGATCAATTTGACCAACCATGCTTACTTTAATTTAAATGGTGAGGGAAGCGGTACAATTCTGGATCATCAGCTTCAATTGTTTGCGAATGAATACACACCAGTGGATAGTACACTAATACCAACAGGGCAATTAGCACCGGTAAAGGGAACAGCTTTTGATTTTACAACCTTGAAACCAATAGGAAAAGATATTAATGCCAATGATCAGCAACTGAGCTTTGGAAAGGGCTATGATCACAACTTTGTCTTAAGCAAGGAGAAAGATGGCGATTGGTACAAAGCAGCCCATGTGATTGGAGATAAATCGGGTATTGTTATGGATATTCTGACTGCAGAACCTGGAATACAATTTTATAGCGGTAATTTTATGAATGAACAAGTGCAATTGAAGAACGGGAAAAAAGACTCCTTTCGTACCGCCTTTTGCCTCGAACCGCAGCATTTTCCGGATGCCCCAAATCAGCTCAATTTTCCAACAACCGTCCTAAACCCCGGGCAAGTTTATCAAACGAAATCCCTGTATCGTTTTTCGGTAAAATAATACATATTTAATAATGATTGGTTTGAAAGTACACCACTGAAAAGAGGTGTACTTTCTCTTTTTAATAGACCTTAAAACGTTTTAGGTCTATTTTATTTCTTTGATACAAATAGGCAGTTTTTTGAGAAAAAACGAAAGTCTGTACGATTGAATATATCTTAATTTTGGACAAATCAATTATACAAACTAATCAATCTAGGTATGTTTAAGGGTCTTAAATGTCTGCCAATATCTGCTACATTGCTCTGCTGTGCGAGCAGTTTTATCCCCTTAGCAAAGGGAGCTAATTTAATTCCAGTTTCTCCAGGGGGGATCGAGTTGCAAAAAGCAATAAAAGGGGTTGTTAAGGATAAGGATGGCAATCCTATTGTAGGAGCGACGGTCGCATTGAAATCCAAACCCAATATTGCAGTCTCAACAGATGCCAAAGGTAATTTTAACTTGACAGGTGTCAATGCCGGTGAACTTTTGACCATAAGATCTGTAGGCTACCTTTCCAAAGAAGTGATGGCAATCGCTGACTTGGCAATCACTTTGGAAGATGAAAATTCGCGCATTGATGAAGTGGTCGTTGTAGGTTACGGTACGCAGAAGAAAGAATCCGTTACCGGTGCAATCACCGCAATTTCTTCTCAGGATATCTCCAGATCTGTTGCTACAACAACGTCTGGAGCCTTAGTAGGGAAGATCGCCGGTGTTAACAGCAGGATGTCGGATGGGCGTCCTGGAGCTCCAACAGGAATTAGTATCCGCAATATGGGGACACCCTTATATGTGATCGACGGTGTTCAAAAGGATGAAGGGCAGTTCAATAATTTAGATTTCAATGATATTGAATCGGTTTCGGTATTAAAGGATGCGTCTGCTGCTATTTATGGTGTGCGTGCTGCCAACGGCGTTGTTGTGGTGACGACAAAGAAGGGGAAGCGTGGCGATAATAATACCTTTAATATCAATTCATATTATGGCTGGCAGAGTATGTTTCGTTTTCCCAAGCCAGCCGATGCCAGTACTTATATCAAAAGCTATATTCAGTCTGATGCTATTCTCGGAACTGAACATCCACAATATACGTTGGCAGATCTCGAAAAATGGCAACAAGGTACCGAGAAGGGATATCGTCCTTTTGATTGGTATGATTATATTCTCAAAACTAGCCCACAAACTTATATCTCGGGTAATGTCAGTGGTGGGTCCGAAAAAATTAATTATTACCTGAGTGTAGGGCATCTGGACCAGCAGTCCATCATTCGTAATTACGGCGGCTTCAATCGTACCAATGTGCAGATGAATATTGACGCGAACGTATCAAAACGATTAAAGATTGGTGCTAATTTGAATGGGCGGATCGAACAGCGCAAACAACCGGGCGTACCTGGTGCTGACGATACTTGGCAGGCTTTATTTGCGATATATCGCAACCTGCCTACTGCACGGCCTTTTGCCAACGACAATCCTTTATATCCAACGCAGACATCGCCCAATGCGGAAACTAACTTTGCGATGCTGAATTATGATCTGTCCGGTACTTATCAGGAAAAATGGCGGGTGATGCAGTTAAATTTTAATGCGGAATATAAGATCACAAATGATTTGATCGCTAAGGGAACAGTAGGCTATTATTTGGCCAATAAATGGATGGATAATCAGGAGTTTACCTATAAACTATATGGCTACGATGAGAAGACAGATACGTACCCGGTAACTTTTAGCATGGACAACCCTTGGCGGGAGAGATCTATTTCGCAGGTTGAAGAAATCTCAACCCAATTTACCTTAAATTATAACAAGCGATTCGGCAAACATGGAATCAATGCTGTGCTTGCTGCGGAGTCCATAAAAAGGGATAATCCAGATGTTTATGTACACGATCGTCCAGCCTCTAATGCCTTGAGTTTGATCTATTTTCAGACGATGGACACCTACAATGATACTGGAGTGAATACCCAGGCGAGAGCCGGTTTTGCAGGGCGGGTCAATTATGATTATGACCAGAAGTATCTTTTGGAGCTTTCTTCGCGCTATGACGGTTCATGGAAATTCGCGCCAGGAAGCCGATGGGGATTTTTCCCTTCGGTATCTGCAGGCTGGCGTGTTTCATCTGAAAAGTTCTGGTCTGAAGGTATGAGAAAGGTATTTGACGATGTGAAGTTAAGGGGATCTTACGGTGTATTGGGCGATGATAATTTGGATGCCTGGGAATATTTTGCTTTTGGTTATCTAAGTGGATATAATTATTTCCGAAAACCAGTCCGTGATGGCTATCAAAATATCGTCGGTTCGACAATTGACGGGAAGTATGTTATCGGTTCTCAAGCACGTGGCCTTCCCGTTAAAACGCTTTCTTGGATTCAGGCCCATATGCTAAATGTTGGTTTGGACTTTAGTACACTAAAAGGTAAATTAACAGGTTCGGTAGATGTCTTCCGTCGAAAAAGAACAGGACTGCCTGCCAAGCGAGAAGATGTATTGATACCGAATGAAGTAGGCTTTAGTTTACCTTATGAAAATCTGAATTCGGATATTCATCAAGGTATCGATGGATCATTAATGTGGCGGAGTAGCGTCAATGGATTTAACTATTTCGTAGGCGGTAATTTCACTTTCGCACGGCAAACTGACGGCGAACAATATAAACCACGTTTTGGAAACTCTTTGGATCAATATCGAAAATCGATCTATGACCGTTATGCCTTTCTCAATTGGGGATTACATTCCATTGGACAATTCCAGTCGTGGGAAGAAATTGCCAATTATGATATAGACAATGACCGTAAAGGTAACTCATCATTACGGCCGGGTGATATTAAGTATGAAGATATTAATGGCGATAAAGTGATCAATGAGCTGGATGAACGGCCAATCGGATATCGACAAGGCGGTCTTCCTTATTTCAATTACGGAATTAACCTTGGCGGCCAATTTAAGGGATTTGATTTGGCAATGGATTTCACCGGAGCAGCTTTTGCTTCTTTTAATCCCAGTTATGAAGCTGTTTTCCCTTTCCATGATGGTGGCAACAATCCGCAATACTATATGGAAAACCAGTGGATGCTGAGCGATATTACGGATCCAAATAGTGCCTTGATCCCAGGAAAGTACCCTACATTAATTAAAGGAAATAGAGATCATAGTAATTATTGGCATAGCGACTTCTGGCTTACCAATGTCAACTATTTGAAATTAAGAAACCTGCAGATCGGATATACTTTACCGGAGAAATGGATGAAACCTCGAGGAATTCAGAAATTGAGGATATATACCATGATGCAGAATCTGTTTAGCATAGATAATTTGGGTGATATGAAGATCGATCCAGAAATCACAAGTGATTCGGGCGTTCAGTACCCAACAAACAAAGTTATAAACGTTGGTGTTACCTTAACTTTTTAATAAGATGATAAATAAGAACGTTATTTTATTGGGTGTATGTCTCGTATGTACATTTTCAAGCTGCAATAAATTTTTGGAACGGGAATCACAGGCTATTTTTACCGACGATCAGATATTTTCGGATCAGAATATGATAAAATCTGTTCTAGCGAATTATTATGGGCGGATTAGCTGGGGACAGCAATTTGGAGACAATGGATCTTTTGCGATGTTAGATGAGGCAGGATTTTCAAGCGGTGGCCCCAATACGATGCAGGAATTTCCGAATGACTTTTGGCGTATGTACGATTATGAACTGATTCGCAATCTGAATCAATTTATCGTAGGTGTTCGTCAATCATCATTGGACGAAAATAATAAAAAGAGCATCGAAGGCGAGGCCAGATTTATTCGTGCTTGGACCTACTTTAATATGATCAAGCGTTTGGGCGGAGTTCCTTTGGTGGGTGATAAGATCTATGATTATACTGGCGGCATGGATCCAGCAGAGTTGCAGACACCGCGATCAACAGAAGCAGAGAGTTATAATTACGTGATTAACGAATGTACCGAAGCCGCTAAAATGCTCGGTACAGAGAAAACCATAAATTCAGCTAGAGCTAATAAATGGACAGCTTTGGCACTTAAGGCGCGGGCCAGTCTATACGCCGCCTCAATAGCGAAGTATAACTATAAAACGCCAGACGTCAAAACAGCAGGTAACGAGGTGGGAATCCCTGCGGCGGACGCCAATAAATATTACGAGATTGCTTACGAATCAGCATTGGATATTATCAATAATAGCCCTTATGCCCTCTATAATGGAAATGCCGATAAAGGAAAGAACTTCTATCTTGCTGTAAGTTCAAAATCAAGTAGCAATGAAGTTATTTGGGCCAAGGATTATGCGTATCCAGGTGAAACACATTTTTTCACCAACAATAACATTGCCTCATCCGTCCGTGGAGATATTGATGCCAATTTTGTTACGCCTGTTTTAAATTTGGTGGAAGCATTTGAATATACAGATGATCGAAATGGAGCATTGAAAACGAAGACTGCTACGGGAGATTACATTTACTATAACAATCCCGAAGAGATATTCGCCCATAAGGACGCGCGTCTGTATGGTACTGTGATTTACTCTGGTGCTGATTTTGCTGGTACCAAAATCACTTACCAAGCAGGCGTTAGATATAAAGAAGGAGGTGTTTGGAAGACGATGACCGCAATACCCGGTACTTCAGATTCCAAATTCGGAGGAATTATTACAAGCAAAGATGGACCTACGACTTCCAACGATATGTATGTCAACAAAACTGGATTTAATATCCGGAAATTTATCGACGAAAATAAAGATGCCTCTACTCGTGGGCGTGGGTCGGATATTTGGTTTGTGCGCTTCCGTTATGCTGAATTTTTGTTGATCGCTGCAGAGGCGGGGCTTGAACTTGGTAAACCGCAAGCCGAGTTGACGGGATATGTCAATAAGATTAGGGAGCGTGCGGGGATACAGGCATTGACAACCATTTCCCTGAATGATATTATTCAGGAGCGCCGGGTTGAATTTGCCTTCGAAGATCATCGTTATTGGGATCTGAAGCGTTTGCGGATTGCCCATGAAATCTGGAACGGAAGCGCTGATAATTACAATGCGGTACACTATGCCCTATTTCCATACAAAATATATGCTCCGGGGGATCCGAACGATGGTAAATGGGTTTTTGAGAAACAGAAATCGAGTCATACGCTCTATCCACGAAATTTTAAATATCAGAACTATTATAATTTCATCGATCAAGATTGGATTAATAACAATCCGAAGTTAGTTCGAAATCCTTATCAATAGCATTATCCTTATGAAAACTTTTTTTTGTAAATTAATAGTAAGTTTGTGTTTGATCGTAGGTGTATTTGCTTGTGGCAAAGATAACTATGATGCCCCTAAAAGTACACTGAACGGTCGTGTAACCTACAATTCAGAACCTCTAGGAGTAAGAGGATCAAACCAGTCCGTTTCACTTCAGCTATGGCAAGATGGTTTTCCGCTTCGATCTGCTATTAATGTGTATGTGACGCAGGACGGTTCATTTGCGGCAAAACTCTTCGACGGGCAGTACAAATTGGTGGCAACCAGCGGAAATGGCCCCTGGCTGAATAGTGCGGATACAGTGCTGGTTGATGTGAGGGGCAATACAAGCATCGAGTACCCGGTTAAACCTTATTATACCATGAGTAATATTACCTATAATGTTCAAGGGAATATGCTGAAAGCTTCTTTTGACGTCAAGACAATAGATGCTTCAAGAACGATTGATTTTGCCACCTTGTTGGTCAATGATACAAAATTCGTGGATTTGGGTCAATATACTTATAAGATGGAAAAAACTGGAATTAGTTCGGGGCATGTCGATCTGGAGCTGGATATCAAAGATATTTTGACCAAGAATGCTGCAGTGTATGCGCGCGTGGGCTTGAAGATAAGCGGTATCACCGAGGCGCTATACGATAGTTCACCTAAGAAATTGAAATAACAATGATCAAAAAATTTAGCTTTTTAAGCCTATTAATGGGCATCGGTCTTGTTACGACTGCACAAACGGGAATAGCAACAGCTGTAGACCAATTACCATTAACCGGAAAGAATACGCAATATCTGAATAATAGGGCTCCTTTAAGACAGAATGCCTTGCTAAAATTACCCGTGGGCAGTATCGTCCCGGAAGGTTGGCTCGGGAAGTATCTGGAGCTGCAGAAAGATGGTCTTACAGGCCATCTGGGAGAAATTAGCGCTTGGCTATCGAAGAAAAATAACGCTTGGTTAAGTACGGATGGGAAAGGAGATTATGGCTGGGAAGAAGTTCCTTATTGGTTAAAAGGCTACGCTAATTTGGGCTACATCTTAAAAGATCCTAAGATAATAGGAGAGTCAAAAATTTGGTTAGAGGCTGCGCTAAAAAGCCAGCGTCCTGATGGATACTTTGGACCATTGATCCTACGTAATAACAAACCGGATCTTTGGGGAAATATGTTGATGCTATGGTGTTTGCAGTCCTATTATGAATATAGCGGTGACCAGCGTGTTTTAACGTTGATGACCAATTATTTTAAATGGCAGGCCAATTTGCCGGATAGTTTTTTTCTCAAGGATTATTGGGAAAACAGTCGTGGTGGTGACAATTTGCTATCCGTATATTGGCTCTATAACAGAACACAAGGTAATGAATGGTTGATGGATTTAGCGGATAAAATCCATCGGAATACAGCCAATTGGCGGCAGAAAGATGATTTGCCCAATTGGCATAATGTCAACGTAGCGCAGTGTTTTAGAGAGCCAGCAACCTATTATCTGAAAAGCCAGTCGACTGCAGATCTTAACGCAACCTACGATAATTTTCATTTTGTCAGACAAGTATTTGGTCAGGTTCCGGGCGGCATGTTCGGTGCCGATGAAAATGCACGTCCGGGATATACCGATCCCCGTCAGGGTGTGGAAACCTGTGGAATGGTGGAGCAGATGGCTTCCAATGAAATCCTTCTCGGGATAACAGGCGATCCTTTTTGGGCGGATCATGCGGAGGAAGTTGCTTTTAATACCTACCCAGCAGCTGTGACAGCCGATTTTAAAGCATTACGCTATATCACGAGCCCTAATATGACTATCAGCGATAGCCATAATCATTCTCCCGGGATTGATAATAATGGGCCATTTTTAATGATGAACCCTTTCAGTTCACGTTGTTGTCAACATAACCACAGTCAGGGCTGGCCATATTACGCGGAGCATCTGTATATGGCAACAAATGATAATGGTGTTGCGGCAGTACTTTATGCCGCATCAAAAGCTGAAATCAAAGTCGGAAACAATCAAGCCATTCAGATTAGACAAGAATCCAATTACCCATTTGAAGAATCGCTGCGATTTGAAATAGGAACACAGGCTAAAACGGTTGATTTTCCCTTTTATCTCCGTATACCTGCCTGGGCGAAACAAGCCAAAGTAACGGTTAATGGTAAAAGTCAGGCTCTAGAAGCTGGAGCAAAATATATTCGGATTGAACGGAAATGGAAAGACGGCGACAAGGTCGAACTCTCCTTGCCGATGACCATAGATCTGAAAACATGGACTGCCAATAAAAATTCAGTTAGTATCCAGCGTGGACCACTGACCTATGCACTCAAAATCAAAGAGAATTATGTGAAAAAGGATAGTAAGGCTTCGGCAATTGGGGATTCTAAATGGCAGGAGACTGCAGATCCATCAAAATGGCCATCCTATGAAATCCTTCCTGCAAGTGACTGGAATTATGGACTTGTACAAAATCAGCTACAAGCTGTTGACCAACTAAAAGTGATCAAACGACCATGGCCTAAAGATGCATTTCCTTTTGAGGCAGAAGCAGTACCTATTTCGATTCTTGTGAAAGCGAAACGTATTGATGGCTGGAAAATTGATGAAAATGGACTAACGGGCGTATTGCCCCTGAGTCCGGTGGAAAGCAAGGGCGAGGTGCAGGAAGTTGAATTGATTCCCATGGGAGCAGCACGTTTGCGCATTGCTGCTTTTCCAACTGTGAAATAATGTAAATACGATATATAAATTAATGACTTAACGATTTTTTATGATGAAGAAAACCTTACTTTTTGCCAGTTTGATGATGGCAGCACAATTGAACTTTGCTCAGGATTGGAAACCCGCAGGGTCACATATATTAACCCCTTGGGGCGAGAAAGTAACGGCACAAAAGCCACATTCTGAATATCCTAGACCGCAATTAACCAGAACCAATAACTGGCAGAATTTAAATGGACTATGGAAATATGCTGTCACTCCAGTAGGTACTAAAGAGATTCCTCGTCAATGGGACGGCAATATCCTTGTTCCTTTTGCTATTGAATCGGCATTGTCCGGTGTTGGTAAAGAGGTCGGAAAAGATAAAGCGTTATGGTATAATAATACCATAACATTGGACAAGTCTGTCAACAAAAATAAGGTCCTGTTGCATTTCGGTGCCGTAGATTGGCAATGTGATGTGTATGTAAATAACCAATTGGTCGGAAGACATGAAGGTGGTTTTGATCCATTTTCGATGGACGTGACAAGCTTTCTAAAGAAAGGCGCAAAACAGGAAATAGCCATTCGGGTATGGGATCCGACTGATGATGGTCCACAACCCAGGGGTAAACAGGTGAATAAGCCGAATGGTATATGGTATACACCAGTGACGGGAATTTGGCAGACCGTTTGGTTAGAAAGTGTCCCCCAAACTTACATCGTGAGTACCAAACAGACTCCGCGTTTGGATGATGGAGTCTTGGCCTTTCAGGCTTCCGTAGAAGGAAGTCAAGCCGGTGACGAAATAAAGGTGCGTGCATTGGATGGCGGAAAGGTTATTAAAGAACAAACAGGACAACCGAATACATCGTTCGATCTTTCGGTACCTAATCTGGAGCCATGGTCCCCAAGTAACCCTAAGCTCTATGATCTAGAAATTCAGCTGATTCGAAAAGGAAAAGTCGTAGATCAGGCGAAAAGCTATTTTGCCATGCGGAAAATAGCCATGCAGAAAGACGAAAATGGCGTTCAACGTTTAATGCTAAACAATAAGTTTACTTTCCAATATGGTCCATTGGATCAAGGCTGGTGGCCAGATGGTCTACATACAGCACCTACGGATGAAGCGCTGAAGTTTGATGTTGTCAAAACAAAGGAAATGGGATTCAATATGATCCGTAAACATATCAAAGTTGAACCGGCGCGCTGGTACCGTTACTGCGATAGTATAGGTATGCTTGTCTGGCAAGATATGCCTAGCGGCGATCTTGGGGGAAATCATTGGGATATGCAACCGGGAAAGATTTCGGGAGGAAATAGGGATAAAGTACGTTCGCAGGAATCTGAAGGGTATTACAGAAAAGAGTGGAAAACCATTATGGAAGTGTTGCACAACTATCCAAGCATCGTCATTTGGGTACCTTTTAATGAGGCTTGGGGGCAATTCAAAACGAAGGAAATAACGGAATGGACAATGGCCAATGACCCTTCAAGACTCGTAAATAGTGCCAGCGGTGGTAACTTTATGGAAACTGGACATATCTTGGATATCCACAATTATCCCGATGCAGCCATGCCTGATCCAAATTTATTCGGCGCTAAACAAGTGCTTGCTTTGGGTGAATTTGGTGGTCTGGGATTACCGATCGATGGGCACTCCTGGCAACAAAAAGACAACTGGGGATACCAAAGTTTTAAAAATAAAACGGAATTATTGGAGCGCTATAAACGTCTGATCCATGACTTGACACGTCTAATTCCTATGGGATTGTCTGCCGCTGTTTATACACAAACAACAGATGTGGAAGTAGAAACAAATGGTTTGATGACCTATGATCGTAAAGTTGTCAAAATGCCTGAAGCAGAATTAAAAGCTGCACATCAGGCGCTTTATAATGCACCTACCAAATAATTGATAGCGATATGGCCGCAACACGGGGTGCGGCCTAAATTTATCGCTGAAAGTATACCTGTCAACCTAAACCTGTTTTATACAAAATCAATGAAATTAAAATTACTAATTGCAACGGCTATTGTATGTCAATCGGTATCGTCGTTTGCACAAAAACAAATCCTTAAGAATGATCTTCGCGCGCCTGCCTATCCTTTAGTAACAATTGACCCCAATACAAGTGCCTGGTCGTATAGCAACGAATTGAATGCGGATGTTGTACGCCATTGGACCGGAAAATCCTTCCCCTTATTGGGCGTCCTTAAAGTGGATGGGAAACCCTATCGCTTCTTAGGTAAAGAAGAAGCTGAGCTCTTGCCTTTGGCACGGATGGGTGAACATGCGGCTTGGACCGGAAGTTATGTTGTCAATGAACCCGCCCCAGACTGGATGAAACCTTCATTTGATGCACGGCAATGGAAGACGGGGGCAGCGCCATTTGGTACCAAGGATAAAGAACCCAATGTGGAGACTGATTGGCAGGAACCTAAAATTTGGATTAGAAGAGAAGTTGACCTGAGTGAGGATCTTACAGGCAAATCCGTATATATCGAATTTACACATGACGATGACGCTATTTTGTACGTCAACGGTATTGAGGTTGCTAATACAGGCAATTCGACAGGTAAAAATAGTCGGGTCAAGCTGCCCGATCATGTCGTAAAAACATTGAAGAAAGGAAAAAATATACTCGCGGGTTATTGCTATAATAGGGTAGCTAATGGATATTTTGATTTTGGACTCTTTACAGAAAAAGAAGGTAGTATTCAATTCGACAATGAAGCGAAGCAGATCGCTTCCAATGTGCAGGCAACACAAACACATTATTCGTTTAACTGCGGGCCGGTCGATTTAAATATTACATTTACTGCACCGATGTTTCTGGATAAATTGGACTTAATGGCTAGACCCGTAAATTATCTTTCCTATACGGTCCATGCGAAGGACGGCAAGGAACACCAGGTACAACTTTATTTGGAGGCAGCACCAAATTGGGCACTGAATTCTCCACTTCAAGATGCTGCAAGCAGTTCCTTTGTTTCAGGAAATCTCCAGTTTGTAAAGACAGGAAGCAAAAGCCAGCAGGTTCTAGGAAGGAAAGGTGACGACCTACGGATAGATTGGGGGTATTTCTATATGGCTGGTGCAAAATCAAAGACAAAGTCCGCGGTCGGAAGTAGCCATCAATTACGGTCTAATTTTCTGAAGAGTGAAAATAGCTCTTCTTCAAATGGAGGACAACAATTGGCGCTGATGCAAACTTTTGATGTCTCATCAAGCTACCAGGATAAGATCTTGTTGGGGTATGATGACCTGTACTCCATCCAATATTTTGGACAAAATTTACGACCTTATTGGAATACCAATGGAAATAGTTCCATTGAGAAACAATTTGAACTGGCCGACAAAGAGTATACTGCTCTCAAAAAGGCTGCTGATAAATTTGATGCCGAATTATGGGCTACAGCTTTGCGCAACGGAGGTGAGGACTATGCTGCATTATGTGCCTTGGCCTATAGGCAGGCAATCGCCGCTCATAAACTTGTAAAAGCACCCAATGGCGATCTGCTTTTACTGTCTAAAGAAAATGACAGCAATGGGTCAATAGGAACTGTTGATGTAACCTATCCTTCGGCTCCGATTTTCCTTTACTATAATCCGGAACTGGCAAAAGCACTAATGAACGCCATTTTTTATTATAGTGAAAGCAATAAGTGGACAAAACCTTTTGCTGCACATGATGTTGGGACCTATCCTTTGGCGAATGGCCAAACTTACGGTGGAGATATGCCTGTCGAAGAATCGGGAAATATGTTGATATTAACTTATGCTTTAGCGAAGGTCGAAGGAAATGCCGCTTATGCCAAAAAACATTGGAAAGTGTTGTCTACCTGGGTAGATTATTTAGTAGATAAAGGTCTTGACCCCGAAAATCAATTGTGCACAGATGATTTCGCGGGCCATTTTGCGCATAATGCCAATTTATCAATTAAAGCTATTTTAGGTATTGCATCTTACGGTTATCTAGCCCAAATGCTTGGTGAAGAGGCTACGGCGAAAAAGTATCTGACCGAAGCAAAGGCAATGGCTATGAAATGGAAAGAGATGGCTGAAGATGGGGATCACTATAAGTTGACTTTTGATAAAACCGGAACCTGGAGCCAAAAGTATAATATGGTCTGGGATAAATTGCTTAAGATGGATATTTTTGACCCCTCTATTCGTGAAACTGAAATTAAATACTATCTCGGCAAACAAAATAAATACGGACTTCCCCTGGACAATCGTCAGCCTTATACCAAAACCGATTGGATTATTTGGACGGCGACCATGGCAAATGACAAGCCTACCTTTGAGGCATTTTTAAAGCCAGTCTACCATTTTATGAACGAAACAACAGACCGTGTTCCCATGTCGGATTGGACGTATACAGACCGTCCTAAGAGAGCTGGATTTAAAGCAAGATCCGTTGTTGGGGGCTATTTTATCAAAATGTTGGAAGAGAAATTGGGAAAAGCAAAATAGCTTTTCCTGTGATGAAGAAAATAATATAAAAAAATAATAAGATGTTGAATGCAATGTTGTTCAGATATTGGATCGGCGGAGTTGTCGTACTGAACTTGTTGAGCTCCTGCGGAAGCTCTCCAGGTTCAGTTAAGCAGTCTGGTCAAATAACAAATGCTACGGCTCAGCATAAGACCTACAGCAATCCGGTTTTTGAGCCTATACTTGCTGATCCTACAGTCGTTAGAGATCCTCAGAGCAAAATGTTCTACGCATACGGGACAGCCGACAATTGGGGCGATGGAAAGGGACAGCGTTTGGTGTCTATTCTACAATCGGCTGATCTTGCTCATTGGACCTGGATTGGAACGGCCTTCAGCTCAAAACCGAGCTGGAAAGCCGAGGGGGGAATCTGGGCACCAGATGTGGTGCGGTTAAATGGTAAGTATATCTTATATTATGCTTATTCAACATGGGGAGACCCCAACCCCGGTATCGGTGTAGCCCTAGCCGATAGACCGGAAGGCCCCTTTATCGATCAAGGTAAACTTTTTGATAGCAAGGAGATCGATGTACCTAATTCAATAGACCCTTATTTTTTTACAGAAAATGGGCAGAATTATCTGTTCTGGGGTAGTTTTAGTGATGCGAATACGCAGGGAACATATGGTGTTGAACTCGATGAAAATGGGACTGCGGTACCCGATTTAACTAAAAAATTTAAAGTTGCTGCTGGGGATTTTGAAGCTGTGGTGATCCATAAACGGAAAGGATATTACTACTTTATCGGATCCAAAGGCTCCTGTTGTGAAGGAGAAAAAAGCAGTTATCATGTTCTTGTGGGTCGCTCTCGCAAGCTGAAGGGACCTTATACCGATCAAGAGGGGCGTAATCTTACACAGCGGGGGAGTGGAACGTTGTTGTTAAAGGGAAATGATCAATTTGTGGGGACAGGTCATACTTCGCGCATTATTACAGACGATAAGGGAAAAGATTGGATACTCTATCATGGCATGGACCCAAAGCAGCCTCGTGTTGCGACGGGGGGAAATCGTCGGATGCTATTTTTGGATCAGATTATCTGGGATAAGGACTGGCCCAAAATTGAAGGGGCAACCAGCAGTGTTGCAGCGCAACGGGCCCCAACGTTTAATTTTAAATAGAATTTTCAATAGCTAGCAGCAGAGGCCTACCTTTGTGGGCCTGGATTTTCGCTGTCCATAAAAAATATGATACATCAAACGAAGAAACATTTTGAACTTCTTGACGCCATGCGTGGGGTGGCCGCAATTGCAGTCGTACTGTTTCACTTTATGGAAATTGCACAACCGGATTATCGCAATAATTTTATTCCACATAGCTATTTAGCCGTTGATTTCTTCTTTTGTTTATCGGGTTTTGTAATTGCCTATGCCTACGATCAGAAGCTGGTTACAATTGGTCTAAAACGATTCTTTCTTTTGCGTTTGCTAAGATTGCACCCATTGGTTATAATCGGTACATTAATTGGTTTATTTGCATTTATTTACGACCCATTCAGTAATTTGGCCAGCTCATTTTCCGTCTTACAGAAGATAGGGATGTTCATTAGTGGGATAACGTTGATTCCATACCCAGCTGTACCAGAGCGATATTTTAATCTTTTTCATTTAAACCCACCTACATGGTCGCTATTTTGGGAATATATCGCCAATATAGCCTATGCTTTGATACTGGTACGGATTCCAAAAAAGGTTCTTTGGGGAATAGTGCTCCTCGGTGCGGCAGCGCTATGTGCCGAATCATTTCGTTCCGGCTATTTAGCTGTAGGTTTTGGGGCAGATAATTTTTGGGCTGGGGGAATCCGTTTATGGTTTTCATTTTCAATGGGACTACTTATTTTTAGGTCGAACTGGACTATTTCGAACAAGCTTCCTTTTTTCAGTGTTCTTGGTCTGCTTGCTGTCGTATTTTTCATTCCGTTTTCTGATGTTTATGGTAAGTACATCGATCCTATTGTCGTTATCTTTTATTTTCCTTTATTGCTCATGCTGGGGATAGGAGGACTACCTGTTTTTGGAGGGGTCAGGAAGTTATGCAAGTTCTTAGGTGATATTTCCTATCCGCTCTATATCATTCATTATCCATTTATCTGGATTTTTATGAGCTATGTGGAGCTCCATCGCCCATCGAATAAGCAAATGGCTGTGATTATTATAATTGGAATGCTGTCGTTGATTTTTTTAGCTTTATTGGTCTTTAAATATTTAGATGAGCCTATTCGGAAATATTACAGCCGGAACTAAACTAAATGGCGATGAAGCCAGGTACTGATGAACTGGAATACCTCCATTTTGCAGTCTTCATTTAAAATTTCATGCCGCATGCCTGGATATAATTTAATGGTTATGTCGGTCTGCCCCTGTGCAATTAACTGCGCTACGCTCTTTTCAACGCCCATTCCAAAATCTCCAATTGGATCATCCTGTCCGCTGATAAATACAATTGGAAGATTTTTTGGGATATTCTTGGTAGCTTCGATATCTGTCGCTTGCAAGGAAAGATCTAACACGGTATGAAATCCATTGTTGGTAAACAATCCCCCACAAAGTGGATCTTCCAAAAATGAAATACGGTTTGTCTTGCTTACGCTTAACCAATTGCTGTTATTTTGGTTGGGCTCGTTCTTAAATCGAGCATTATTACGCCTGTCAAAAATACGGTTGATCAATTTACTTCTTCTTTTTGGGGCAATACTATTGAGAAGAGTGAGTAAAAGGCGAAAAGCTGTGGAACCTTTTTGACGTTGGCCTGTCCCCACGATAATGGCCCCCTTATATTGCTGGCCAATTTTTTGTAAAACGCAGCGTGTGACAAAGGATCCCATGGAATGCCCTAAAATAAATTGAGGCGGTTGCGGATATGTTTTTCTCAAGAAATTACTCATTGTAATGGCGTCATCAATGAGTTGTTCTTTAGCCCCATGCTGTTTAAAATACCCCAATTGATCGGCATCTAGAGCTGTCTTTCCATGACCCAATTGATCGTAGGTTAAAACCGCAAAATTCTGTGTAGTCAGATAATTGGCCAATTCTTCATACCGACCACTATGTTCCTGCATGCCATGTACCAGGAGTATTGTTGCTACTATCTGATTGTCGTCGGGTACATACAAACGATAGAAAATTTTATGTTCATTTTCAGTCGTCGCGCTGATTGTATAAAAATTGGATGCTACCTTGCTCATTATACCTCTTTATTTTAAGTAAACTAAGATAATTTTAGTGCATTTGCAAGTTTAACAATCTTCTTTCCGATTTTGTTCGGATGAGACCGAAAGGCTTTAAGGGCAGTTGATCAATGAAAATTAGCACGATTAATTTTTGTGGTTTGGGAATATTTTTTAGATTTGCATTAATTTAGAATTAATTTAAATAAACTAGTTATTCTATTTTAAACATGGGCTTCTCTGTATGCAGAAATTGTTGTACAAAATCGAATTCGGAAAGCTCCCTTGTTCTTAAAATATACGCATTTACACTTATATTCTGATGAAACCAGCACGATGTATTTCGACCCAAGTTATCGTATGACTGTAGCTCAATTTGCCGAATAATTGAGTGGGAATGAATAGGCCATGTTACTTCATCAACTTCAAAAGACAAATAAAAGGATGAAAAAGACACTTTTAGCAGCTTTATTATTCGCTGCAACTTATGCACAGGCGCAAACAAATTCGTTAATGAACGGCGAGTTTTGGAAAGGTAAACCTACCTTGACAATTGTTAAAGAAGAAATCAGCAAAGGAAATAGCCCTTCTCAGCCTAATGCGGCATCCTTTGATCCAGTCACAATGGCGATATTAAATGGCGCTCCGACGGATGTTGTCAAGTTTATGATCGAACAAGAAGGGAATAGTGTAACGAAGAAGACGCATCACAGCCGTAGTTATTTACACTGGGCAGCGTCAAGTGGAAATGCGGAGCTTGTCGAGTTTTTAATTGCAAAAGGATCGGATGTCAATTACCAAGATAGCCATGGTTACCCAATTATTGCTTATGCAGCTTCGACAGGAAATACAAATACTGCCGTTTATGATGCTTTGTTTAAAGCGGGTGTGAATCCCAAGCAAAAATATGAAGGTGGTGCTACATTAATGATGCTTGCAGCGTCTGCAGACAAGGACCTTGCATTGACGGATTATTTCATTAAAAAAGGATTATCTATTCAAGATAAAGACGAGTCGGGCCGTACAGTGACGGATTATGCGGCTAAACTTGGAAATACCGAGCTCATGGAGAAATTCATCGCCCGTGGCGTAAAACCAACCAATAATGCGTTATTTTTTGCGACTCAGGGTTCCAGACAAGCATCGAATGGTTTGTCGGTTTATACCTATTTGGTTGAAAAGTTCAAATTGGATCCCAAGGCTGTAAATAAAGAAGGAGCGACAGTGCTGCATGCTTTAGTTCGCAGACCAGATATGGCCGTGATCAATTATTTTTTGGATAAAGGTGTAGATGTCGCAAAAGCGGACAACGAAGGAAATACAGCGCTTATGGTGGCTGCTAGTGGTAAGGATGCTAAATTGGTCGAGCTGCTACTTGCTAAAGCGAAGAACGTAAATGCAGTAAATGAAAAAGGCGAATCTGCATTGACCAAGGCTGTAGCGAATGGGGCCCCCGAAATCGTGGCATTGTTGATTAAAGATGGAGCCGATATCAAGCTATTGGATAAGGAAGGTAATAACTTGGCCTTTTACTGGTTTAATTCCTACAGAGAATTGCCTCAGGGCGGCAGACCCGGTGGACAGGGAAATGCTTCACAAGGGGATGAGTTTAAAGAAAAATTAACGATCCTTAAGACGAATGGATTGGACGTTGTTGCTCCGCAAAAAAATGGTAGCACATTGTATCATTTGGCAGTAGCGAAAGAGAATGTGAAGCTTATCCAGAAAGCCAGCGAACTTGGAGCAGATATTAATGCACAGGATAAAGAGGGAACGACGGCACTACATAAGGCAGCTCTCATAGCGAAAGACGATTCCTTGCTAAAAACATTGGTTTCCCTTGGTGCAAAAAAGGAATTGAAAACAGAATTCGATGAAACGGCTTATGATTTGGCGAAAGAAAACGATTTCTTGTCTAAATCCAATGTGCAGCTTGACTTTTTGAAATAAAATTAGATACAACTGAAGATGAATAACATAGTTAAAACCACGATAGCCACCCTTTTATTTTCGATGGCAGCCCTAAGCTCTTTTGCACAGGCAGCTAAATATAAGTGTATGATCCAAATGAATGCCTATGAAGGTGAGAAAGCCTACGTGGTGATTTCACTGATTAATCCTAGTGGAGCTTACGAAAAAACACTCGCCGTATTGGGATCTGATAAACAATGGTATAATACAATCAAGGAATGGTACAAGTTCCAAAATAAAACCAAAGAAAAGCTAAATGCGGTGACGGGCGCGTCAGTTGGTGGCGGTGACCGTGCCATGCGGACATTGGATATTGATGAAACGAAGTTTAACAAAGGGTATAAACTCCGTTTTGAATCTGCTGTAGAGGAACAAAAATACCATACTGCTGATGTTGAAATTCCTTTGACAAAGGAGGCTATCACTGAAAAAGCTAATGGCAAGGGATATATCAAACTTGTTAAGTTAAATAAAGTACAATAAGAAAAGGGGTAAAAATGCTGGTATCTATTTGGAGGTATGCACATTTAGCCTTAGCTATTGTTTCTTCTATCTTTTTACTTTTATTATCGATAACTGGCGTAATATTGGCCATTGACGCCGTTAACGAAAAAATTCCGCCTTATCGGGTTGAACATATTGAAACGTTAAACCTTGCGCAGTCAGTAACAGCTTTGCGCAAGGTTTATCCTGAAATCATAGCGATCTCGGTAGATCACAATCAATTCGTGAGCATTGATGCCATAGACGCAGATGGCAACACCGTGAAAGGTTATATCGATCCGAATACGGGGCGTCTGCTGGGTCCCCAATTGAATAAGTCCCAATTTGTTCAATGGATTACAGCTTTACACCGCTCACTCTTTCTTAAAGTGACCGGTCGGGTGATTATTGGTGTGGTTTCATTTCTGTTGTTTCTTATTACTATTTCAGGAATTATTCTGATTGTCAGGCGTCAACAGGGAGTTCGACATTTCTTTGCTAAAATCAACCGGGACTTTTTCGCACAGTATTTCCATGTTGTTTCAGGACGTCTATTTTTGATACCAATTTTGATATTGGCCCTAACAGGTACCTATTTATTTCTGGTGCGTATTGAAATCTTAAAAAAGCCGAACCAAACAATTGAATATCCCAATAAGATGAAGGAAGATATTCAATTGGAGGTGGCAAAATTTTCAATATTCCAAAATACAAAACTTGTCGATTTGAAGACGTTGGAGTTTCCGTTTATGGAAGACGATCCTGACGAGTTTTTTATATTGAAGCTTCGCGATCGGGAATTGACCATAAATCAGTTGAATGGAAGCTTGCATAAAGAAGTAAAGTATCCCTTTACAGCATTGGCCGAACAGTTTTCTTTGGACCTCCATACGGGCAAGACCAATATCATATGGGCCATTATATTGGGGCTCGCATCTTTGAATATTGTGTTCTTTATTTACACGGGCTTTGCAATCACATTCAAGCGCAGGCGTACTAAAATCAAGAATAAATATAAACCTGAAGAAGCAGAGATTGTTATTCTTTTCGGAACGGAAAATGGAAGCACGCTGTTTTTCGCCAATCAGATCCATAAACAACTCTTAGCGGATGGGCAAAAATCGTTGCTGCTCGGAATGAATCAATATCAATGCTTTCCAAAGGCAAAACACTTGCTTGTGTTTACCTCAACATACGGGCTAGGAACTGCACCATCCAATGCACTTCAATTTGAACATAAGCTCAACAGCCATCCGCAAGAACAAGACGTACAATTTTCAGTTCTGGGCTTTGGTTCAAAAGCCTATCCCGACTTTTGTGCCTATGCGCGCGAAATTGATCATTTATTAGAAAAACAAGCCTGGGCTTCTCGACTAACAGATTTACACACAGTTAATGATAAGAATGTTGATGAGCTTATTTCATGGATACATCAGTGGTCTGCTCAGACCAATATTGCATTAGCTTCTGCACCGGCTATTTATAGTGCTAAAGTCGTCGGATTGACGAGATTTAAGGTGATAGCGAAGTCTACTGTTTCAGCTAGTAACACGACCTTTACTTTAGTCCTGAAACCTTCAGGTAAAATTAAAATGCAATCGGGGGATTTACTGGCAATCTATCCCGCGCAAGATCAACGTGAACGTTTTTATTCGATAGGTTACAAAGACGGTATGGTTCGGCTTGTGGTGAAATTGTTTCCTGATGGATTTGGCTCGAGCTTCCTTTATCGATTGGAACCGAATCAACCCCTGCAGGCACGTGTCATGGTTAATCCAAGTTTTCATTTTCCGAAAGCGGCAAATGCCGTTGCTTTAATTGCGAATGGTACAGGGGTAGCACCTTTTCTAGGCATGATTTCAGCGAATGAAAGTATGACACCTTTGCGTCTGTATGCTGGTTTTCGCCATCGAAATGAAATGACAGCACACTATATAGATTTTGCTGATGAGCAGATAAAGCTGGGACATCTGAAACAGCTTGAACTGGCTTTTTCACGCGAGGAAAATGCACAATATGTCATGGATTTGATTCGTCGGGATGCGCTATATTTTGTCGAATTGCTTGATAAAGGAGGTTGTATATTGCTTTGTGGAGCATTGCGTATGCAGCATGATGTTGAACATACTTTAAATGAGCTACTTTTGGAACATGTCGGCAAAACTATTGCAGTCTATAAAGAAAATGGACAGATCTTAACCGATTGTTATTAGTAAATTGGTGGTACAATAGTATATCCCATCGGTAAAACTGCTTTTGGTACACATCGACTTTTTAATCCCTTTTTCAGATCAATCTCATGAAGAACAATAAACACTGTGGCCTGCTTTTAATTCTCTGCTTTGTATCCATTACTTCAGGGATTGCGCAGGTATTGGTAAAGCGACAGGTTACCCTTATGGGCTCTGTTTTCGAAATTAGCTTGGTAGATCGGGATAGCTCGATTACAAATCAGCATATCGATGAAGTCATCTCCGAAATAGATCGAATAGAAAATCTGATTTCAGAATGGCGTCCGCAAACCCAAATAGCAGCGGTAAACCGCAATGCAGGGATTAAGCCAGTTAAGGTGGATAGAGAAGTGTTTGAACTAACACAACGTGCAATCCAATATGCTCAAAATTCAGGTGGTGCTTTTGATATCAGTATTGTTGCCTTAGATAAAGTTTGGCTATTTGATGGCAGCATGACCACAATGCCCTCGGAAGAAGTGATTAAGAGGTCTGTAGAGAAAGTTGGTTATCAACACATTCGCCTCGATAGTGCGGCTTCGACAATTTTTCTGGAGTTACCGGGTATGAAGATCGGTTTCGGCTCTATTGGGAAAGGCTATGCGGCAGATAGGGGCAGGGAAATAATGAAAGCAAAAGGGATTGAAGCAGGTATAGTGAATGCTTCTGGTGATCTGTCGGCTTGGGGAAGCCCACCCCAGGACGATGCATGGAAAGTGGGCGTAAACAATCCGTTCAAAGCCCATCGAATGGTCAAAGTTCTTCGTTTGAATGAAATGGCCGTAGCAACTTCGGGCAGCTATGAGAAATATGCGGAGATTAATGGAAAACGTTATTCACATATTATAAATCCGGTGACAGGTTACCCAGCTACGGGATTAACTTCAGTGACGATTTATGGACCCTCAGCGGAAGTCGCAAATGCACTCAGTACGTCAATAATGGTACTGGGCGAGAAAGAAGGAAAAAAATTGATTCAGCGTTTTCCAGCATACCATTATATTTTTATTACCGATAAAGATAAGGTCATTCAGCAGCGCCGGAAATCTTAAACCATGGAACGACTTTTTTATGTTGCATAAAGTGTATAGAAAGCATAGCCTATTAGCTGATTATCTAGTATATTTATGCGAACAAAGCGTATACGAAAGACGACGAAAAAAGAATGTGTGATGTTGTTCATCCGTTGGAAGTCAGCAAGAAAGTAGATCCTTGAAAATAATTTAAAGTAAAAGTTCGACTAGTTCGTCTATGCTGCTATGGACATTGCATACCAAAATCATATGGCAGAAAAAAATTCCAGATCATTTACGGATATCGTTAAGACTTATGGAAGTCAACTGCTACGTTTTGTTAAGGGGAAAGTAAAGAAAACGGAGGATGCAGAAGATATCTTACAGGAAGTCTGGTATCAATTTAGCCGTTTGACCAATATGGACGAACTGGAGAATGCGGGAGCATGGCTCTATGCTGTCACACGGAATAAGATTACCGATAGTTATCGGAAAAAGAAAAATGAATCACTTGATGATATGATAGCAGGTGATGATGATAGTGAAAGTACTTTCCCTATTCGTCAGTTCCTTTTGGCCGACGACTCCAATAATCCCGAGCTAAAATTATTTAAGGATATTTTTTGGGATGAGCTGATGAAAGCATTGGAGGAATTGCCGGAGAAGCAGCGTCGGGTTTTTGTGCTGAATGAGCTGGAAGAGAAAACACTTCAAGAAATTGCCGTTATGGAAAATGAGAACCTCAAGACGATTATCAGTCGAAAAGGGTATGCCGTGAAGCACCTGCGGGTACGGTTGCGAAGTTTGTATGAAGAATTAAAATTTTAAAAGGATTAAGCTATGAATGGAAGAATGAATAGACAGCGGAAGGGTAAATTCGCTTTTATGTTTGTCGCTATTACCATTGGTGTTTTTTTGTTGGTAGCCTTACTACAATATTTATGGAATACATTAATGGTTGATATTTTCAATTTAAAAACAATTACCTATTTGCAGGCATTGGGACTCTTTGTTTTGTCAAGAATTCTGTTCGGCAGGGGTTTTGGTAAACCTGGAGGGGGGAGATTTCGAAAAGGTTTTCCGCGTCAGATGGAAAAAGGAGAAGATCTTTCCGATGAGGAAAGGGAGCGTTTGAGGGCAGAATGGAAGCGTCGTTTTGGAGGACGATGTGGATTCTAAAAAAAGAATAAAAATTTTAAAGTAAAAACTGTTGTTAGGCGTCTTCTTCTATAAAGGCGCCTTTTTTTATGCCGGTATCCTGATTCTAAGGGAATAGCAGAACGCGATGTTCTGTCAGAATGGATGTTGGACAGCATAATAATTAGTTACAAAATACGAATGGTCAAGGAGAATGTCGTTTTCAATCAGATGAAAATGGAGGAAGCCAGCAACCATTTTACAAAAAAGATGTATTCAAATGAAAAATAAACTTCGATTTATATTGCCTCGCCTGATTGTGCTTACGGCAATAGCTGGATTAGCAACCTTGATTATTGGGACGATCTTTAAACTCTTATTGTTTGGGACAGTTCTCTTCGGAATAGGAAGCTTCGCGGCAGCAAGAATGCGTAGGAGAGATAGACAAGCATTCAAAATGGATAGGACTCCGGTATATCCGAATGTTCACCGTCATTACAACACTGCGGTCGCTATCGTACCATTACAAGGACAAAAACGTGCTAGGAAAGCAACGATAGTTCCCGTTTATTAAGGTTAAAAAACTGCAAAGACGAAGCAATTCGTCATGTATTAGTTCAACGTATTATTCAATATTAAAAATTAAAGACATGTTTAAAAGAGATCATTATACCAGAGGATATTCAAATCATAACAAATTTTGCGGACAACATTTTAAAGACCGTTTTGAAAAATTTCAACAACATTTTTTTGAAGATGAAACCGCACACAGTGGTGGCGGACAGCAATCTGTTCCTGTAAATATTGTAGAGAATCAAGAATTCTATGAAGTACAGCTTTTTGCTGCTGGCCGTAAGAAGGAACAATTCCAAGTCAGTATAAATGACGGAATACTAAAAATTTCATGTACAGAGAATGCACAGGACAATGCCATAGATTATATTTATAAAGAGTACGATGGAATGGCATTTGAACGTGAATTCCAATTGAATGAACAAGTGCTTACAGATAATGTGCATGCGAGCTTCGAGGATGGGGTATTGACTGTCATTCTTCCAAAAGATCTTGAAAAAGTAATACGACCACAAGAAGTTGCTATTGATTAGTAAAAGCCAGTTTTTGATTTGGGCGCACATCAAAGTAAAGGTTGCTTATGTGCGTAAACTTAAATCAGCATAAGGGCTAATTTTGAAAAAGGACAGCATCGAATTTTGCTGTCCTTTTTTTATGGTTTACCTCCGGCCTCCACCCAAAGCAGCATATATATTTACTAAATGGAAAAAAACTAATACCAAATTATACCTAATAACAATTTTTAATCAGTTTTTAGACAGTAATTAGTCACTATTTATTCAGTCTACACTGAGTAATCACTGAGCAAGCACTGAACAAGCACTGAACAAGTACTGTTGAAAGGTATAATTTGATTACCATCATATCTTCGTTTGATTGACAGGTATAAAGGTTAGGGATTATGATTTTATGCAGATATTGATCAGCTTATGTCTATTAAGATGGAGACAATATTCCTAGTTGGTTTGTGCATCTGCTAAATTGGCTTCTGCCTGTGTAGGTGAGGCTTGCTGTTATTGTAGCTTGTATAGCGCTGTGTCAAGTTTATTTAGATGTTATGACAGCTATTCAGTTCTTTTAAGTTTTTTATGTAGTTGTTCTCTGCCAAATCGCCAAAAGAAGTAAAACAAGCCAATAACAACGATTATAGCCATAAAAGGCACAAATATGGCGAGTATAGTTAAGATCGTAGAACCGATGGTTTCCATTGTCGAAATCATAAAATTACCAAAACCGGCCGTTCCGATCGAAGAGGCAGCTCGGGTGCCTGCCAGGGCCGTGCTAATGGTTGCTGCAGTACCGCCACCGGCGATTATGGCCATAGCCCAGCGGAAAAAAGGAGAAATATCTGTAAACTGTATAGCGAAAAGTAAAGTACCGGCTATGGTTGCTAAGGGGATGGATAGGCTGTCCAATATGTTGTCTATAAAAGGGATGTAATACCCCGCTATTTCCAAAATCATGGCTATACTTGTTGCTGCTAAAACAAGCGGTGAACCCGCCCAGGCTAATTCATTGCCAACTTGGAACAATTCCAGCCGACAGCCAAGACTCAATAAAAATAAGGGCATGAAAATCCGGAAGCCAGTGGCTGCCGCCAAACTCACTCCTATAAAAGCACTCACCAAAAATGTAGAAAGTTCACTCATGGCCAATATTTTTTGATACAACCTAATTGTAGAATAATAAAAGAATGGCTTTTGTTTTAGCAATGCTAAAAATCCGCGTTTTCTGGAGTCTCGCTAAAAGATGATTTTCAAGTTTTTATATATCTGATAATGGTGTATATAGATTTTGATTATAGTGTATCAAATCATTCGATGTACAAGTGGTAGTGCATTTATGTAATTTTATGAAAGTGGAAGTCAAACAATTTGATCACTTAAGGTATTATATAAATAAACTTTCTTTTCATATGGACAACAACGAAAAAGACATTAGCAAATGCCCATTTCACAATGGTACTATGCGCAACGCCGTTGCGGGAGGGGGAACTCAGAATCAGGATTGGTGGCCAAATAGACTTCGTGTAGATCTGTTGAGACAACATGCGAGCAAGTCAAATCCGATGGACGAAGGCTTTGATTATGCAGAAGCATTTAAGCAGTTGGATTTAGAAGCTGTAAAAAAAGATTTGCATGCATTGATGACCGATTCACAGGATTGGTGGCCGGCAGATTTTGGTCATTATGGACCATTATTCATCCGGATGGCTTGGCATAGTGCCGGTACCTATCGGGTAAGCGATGGTCGAGGCGGAGCTGGGTCTGGTCAGCAACGTTTTGCACCCTTGAATAGCTGGCCTGATAATGTGAGCTTAGATAAAGCGCGTCGCCTGTTGTGGCCTATCAAACAAAAATATGGTAAAAATATCTCCTGGGCAGATTTATTGATCTTAACCGGTAACGTCGCTTTGGAGTCTATGGGCTTCAAAACTTTTGGTTATTCCGGTGGGCGTGTGGATGCTTTTGAACCAGAATTGGATGTATATTGGGGCTCTGAAACAACATGGTTAGGCGGTGATATTCGTTATGCACATGGTTCAGAAGGCGTAGTTGAAGCACATGGTGTTTTGTCTGCCGATGATAATGCAGATGGTAAGCAACACTCACGTAATCTTGAAAAACCGTTGGCAGCGGTACAGATGGGGTTAATTTATGTTAATCCAGAAGGACCGGATGGAAACCCTGATCCTATAGCGGCTGCAAAAGATATACGAGATACTTTTGGTCGGATGGCTATGGATGATGAGGAAACTGTCGCTTTGATTGCAGGTGGGCATACTTTTGGAAAAACTCACGGAGCTGGACCTGCCGACAATGTCGGAAAAGAGCCTGAAGCTGCCGGTATAGAACAACAAGGATTAGGTTGGAAAAGTACTTACGGCAGTGGAGTAGGTGCTGATGCAATTACTAGTGGACTGGAGGTCATTTGGACACAAAAACCAACGGAATGGACCAACCTCTTTTTTAAGAATCTGTTTGAGCATGAATGGGAATTGACAAAAAGCCCAGCAGGGGCACACCAATGGGTCGCCAAAGGCGCCGATTCGAATGTTCCAGATCCTTTTGATCCAAATAAAAAGCGCAGACCAACGATGCTGACGACAGATTTATCGTTGCGTTTTGATCCAATCTATGAAAAGATCTCGCGTAAATTTTACGAAGATCAAGATGCGTTTGCTGATGCATTTTCTCGTGCCTGGTTTAAGTTAACCCACCGTGATTTGGGGCCAAGAGAGCGTTATTTAGGTGCCGAAGTTCCTGCTGAGGAATTATTGTGGCAAGATCCTATACCGGCTGTCGATCATGTTTTGGTCGATGCGGATGACATTAGTACATTGAAATCCGCCCTATTGAAGGCGGGACTAAGCTCTGCCGAGCTCGTAACGACGGCTTGGGCGTCAGCTTCTACATTCCGTGGGTCGGATATGAGAGGTGGTGCAAATGGTGCTCGAATTCGTCTGGCTCCGCAGCGGTATTGGCAAGTTAATAATCCAGCACAATTGCAAAAAGTTCTTACTGCGCTGGAGCAGATTCAGCAGGATTTTAATGGAAAACAACAGGGCGGAAAGAAGATCTCATTGGCAGACTTAATTGTCTTGGGCGGTGTTGCCGCGATAGAGCAGGCAGCTCGTGCTGCTGGGCATGATATCAAAGTACCGTTCCGTCCTGGGCGTATGGATGCGACACAGGAACAGACTGATGTAGAATCAATGGGTTATCTTGAGCCGATTGCGGATGGATTCAGAAACTATCGCAAAGGGGCTTATACCGTGTCTACGGAATCGTTATTGATTGATAGGGCGCAGTTGCTGACCTTATCGGTTCCTGAATTGACTGTCCTTATTGGCGGGATGCGTGTTCTTCAAGCCAATTTTGATGGTTCTCAACTAGGCGTAATGACTAACCGACCTGGCCAACTGACCAATGACTTTTTTGTTAATCTATTGGATATGGGAACAGCTTGGAAAGCAATCTCTCCGGATCGGGAAGTTTTTGAAGGATCAGATCGTAAAACTGGTATTAAAAAATGGGAAGCAGGAAGAGCAGACCTTGTTTTTGGTTCAAATGCTGAACTAAGAGCCGTTGCCGAAATATATGGTAGTGCCGATGCAAACGAAAAATTTGTACAAGATTTTGTGAAGGCGTGGAATAAAGTGATGGAGCTGGATCGCTTCGATTTGCATCGCTAATGAATAAAAATTAAGCCGTTCAAGAAGCCAGTCTCCTATCGAGGCTGGCTTTTTATGATTTTGCTATTGGAGAAAATATTTTGTATTTAGCTGCGACAAAAAATACCCAATTTTTGCCTCTAATATCATTTTAATCTCACTTTAACCAAATTTTAATTTAATATATATAGAATTATGGAATTTTCTTTGGGTGTTTCCTATTTTGTGAAATAAAATTCAAGATTTGTGCTACTTTTTCTTCTTTGATCGGTAGTAACTTTGTATTGGTTTCAAAGGAATCTTTGATACTTTGTTACGTTAAAGCTATGTGGAAGCACTTTATTTTTCTGTTTGCAGCACTGTTATTATCATTTAAAATTTTAAATGCAAACAGTCTTGTACTGAAAAGTGATAGTTTTAAATCCTCGTATTTATCTTCAAAAAGTCCTTCAGAACACGCGGGAGATTCACGTATAACCCATTTTCCAAAAGATCATAGCCACTTTTGTTCACTCTACCCATCGCTTCAATCCATTGTTGCGGAAATGGACGTAGAAGTAGCACAAGATTGGTTAATGGATCGTTGGTTGGTTACTGTTGATTTGCTTTGGCATGAACTACTGCCATCCCCATTGCAGAAAGACTATCGGTATGAACATACCTTAGATCTTGAGCCTATACCCATAGCTCGATTTTTGCTGTTTGAGCAAATCAAAATTCCATGCTAAGGCGTAAGCTTTTCTTCACATCAGACAGGCAAAGAAATCTGCCATTTCTTTTCTAAATTTATTTATTTCTTAAAATATACCAATGCACGAGCTAAGTATAGTAAAGGATATTTTTGATACGTTGACCTCGCATTATGAGGCTAGGGTAGATGATATTCAAAAAATTCAAGTTACAGCAGGATTGTTATCCAACGTTCAGCCTGTATTGATCCAAAATGCATTTGATGCTTTTATTGCTGAAAATACGCAATACCAGGATATGGAAATGGAGGTCGTTGTAAACGATATCATTGCATACTGTGAACATTGTCAGAAAAATTTCCCTGTTCATTTTCATCGATTTGTCTGTGACTGCGGACAACCCTCCAGCACAATTGTTCAGGGAAATGAACTCTATATTTCAAAAGTAATTTTTAAACAAGACTAAAAAATCGTTTATCATGTCAGACAATACTCCAAATCCTAAAAGTTTAGGTAACCGTGTAGGTTCGGTTCAATGTGAAAATACAACACTACATTTATTAAAAGCAAATGATTTTGTCGCAAAAGCCATCCGCGATAGACTGAAAGATGTCTGTGTGATCAATGTATGCTCTTCTCCGGGGTCAGGTAAAACAACCTTGATGCAAGAGACGGGAAAACGTTTGTCGAAGGATTTGAATATTGCTGTTTTAGTGGGCGATCCAGAAACTGAACGCGATGCGGTACGTATGCGCGATGTGGGCATCAATGCCTTGCAGATTGTCACTGGAGGAATGTGTCATATTGAGGCACAAATGATCTTACAAGCCCTGGATCATATTGATATTGAAGGAATAGATCTGTTGTTTATTGAGAACGTCGGGAACTTATTGTGTCCATCAGCATTTGATTTGGGTGAAGATTACCGCGTAACCTTATTGGCGACAACAGAAGGGGATGATAAACCAAAAAAATACCCACGTATGTTTTTAACAAGCGAATTGATGTTGGTTTCCAAAGCGGATTTATTACCATATGTACCTTTCTCCGTGGATGCGGTAACGAAAGACGCGCGCGAGGTAAATCCCAATCTGGAAGTTATTACAATCAGTACATTAAATGGTGACGGCCTTGATACCTGGTGTGATTGGTTAAAAGAAAGAGTTCAGGCAAAAAAAGATCAATATAAAGCGCTTGAAGTAAAATAATGAACAACAGATAAAATGAATAGGATAATAATGATCCATGTTTTATTGTTATCCTGTTCAATGTTGACGCAATAGTGCTGTTTTTTGAGGAAATAAATAGCACTGAAAACAAAGCCAAATAGTGCTGTTAACGTGTGATGAAGATAAGTTTACAAAAATGAATAAGCTGCCTATACCAATAGATAAAATTGTCGCAAACAAGGCGTTTGCCCTTAGCGAGGTCGATCAAGTGCATCTTGAGTGGTATGAAGTTCATAAAAGACGCCTGACGCGCAATACAATAAACGGAAAAGCAATCCTTATGCAATTGGACCAGGGTGCGGAATGGCACCATGGTGATGGTTTATTTCATCAGGAAACGCTGCAAGCGATCCTGGTTGTCAAGCCTTCGTTGACGATAAGATTTAATCCAACGGATTTGGTTCAGCTTGCAGATTTCGGTTATTTCATCGGAAATAGACATCTGCCGATATTCAACGTAACAGATGCCGAATCGCTTCGTCTTCCTTACGATGGACGGCTTTATGAACAGGTTCTAGCAAAATATGGAACGTCGATTCAGTTGGAGGAAGCCTTGTTGTTATCCGAAGATTTGATTCGTTTGCAGGCTAAAAATAAGAAGAATCCAGATTTAAAGAGAATAGACGGGCATATCAGTTTGGGTGAACAAGTTCGAAAAGATAATTAAATGAAAGTGAATCGAATTATAGTTGTATTGCTTTTGGTATGCTCTGGTATATTGAGTGCCTGCCAAAATCGGCAATCCGGCACGCTCAACAGTCAAGTGAAAGCAGTCGATAGCAGAGGAAAGGAAGTTGTGTTGGCGCATGTGGCAAAGCGTGTAGTTGTACTATTCCCTTCGCTTGTTGATGAAGTGTATATGTTGGGCGCTGAAAATAGCCTTGTAGGTATTCCTGAACAGGTTTATCAGCTCCAAGATACCTATAGCTTTTTATCCAAATTGGATCAAAGAATTGCAAAAAAAGAACTGGCAACGCCTACCTTCGCAGGCCAGGCAAATAATGTAGAAAGCATAGTGGGCTTGAACCCTGATCTTGTTTTGACGTTCAATACTGATCAGGATAATATTTCTCAATTAGAAGATCTTGGAATTCCCGTGTTTACTTTTTCTTCGCAGGATGAAAAAAGTATTTTTAATGAACTGATAGGGATGGGAGCCTTACTCGGAAAGAAAGCGAGAGCTGAAGAAATTGTTCAATTTGTTTCGGCGGAGATCAAAAAAATGACTGCTCCCAAGGATCAAATACAGAAGAAGGTTTATTATGCCTGGTCTAAAGGTAGAGTACTTTCGACATCCGGTCGTGGTAGTTTGATTGATATGGCGATCCGGCTTTCGGGTGCAGCTAATGCCTGCCCGTTAGAAATGGAAGCCCCAAATGTCGGTGCAGAAACGATTTATAAATGGAATCCGGACCTCATTATTCTTTGGAATTCTAAACTGGCAGACGTATATAATCTGAAGGAACTCGCGGCATTACCTGCAGTGAAAAATAAACAGGTATTTGTGATGTCACCGTCGTTCCCATACGATCCACATACCGTCAAATTTATGCTTTTTGCCAAACAAATTAGGCATTGGTGTTTTTCGGATTATACGAAACAGCAGCTTGATCAGGATATGACCATAGCTTTTGAAAAACTATACGGTAAAGCAGGACTACTTCAATGATACATCAATTAAAAAAGCTGTTTCTGCTAGTTGTTTTACCGTTGTTGGTTTTATTGCTTTCCTTACTTGTAGGATCAAGTCAGCACATTGGTTTTGTCGAGCTCTGCCAACGCATCGGATTGAAAGTGGGGATTTATATCGGAGACCATAATACGGTATTAAAAGATAACATGGATACGATATTGTGGCAGGTACGTTTACCACGGATTCTGTTGACCTTTATGGTCGGAGCAGCATTAGCTTCTTCCGGCGGAATTTTACAGGCCATTTTTAGGAATCCAATCGTTGATCCCTTTACATTGGGTATTTCTTCGGGATCTGCTTTTGGGGCCGCATTGGCCATGTTGTTCCCTCTATTGTCCGTCAATCTATCGGCATTTCTGTTTGGTGTATGTGCGGTAGGTTTGACCTATTTTGTTTCAAATGCCGGCTTGAAAACCTCGATTATTGGGATGGTGTTGGCTGGAATGGTTATTTCCGGTGTATTTACAGCAATGTTAACCCTGTTACAATACATTAGTGATCCCTATAAATTACAAGCTATTGTGCAATGGACAATGGGGAACCTACATACAGCATCATGGTCGAAAGTACAGCAAGCGTTCCTGCCGATCACAATAGGATTGGGGATCCTGATCCTTTTGCGCTGGAAGCTGAATCTTCTCGCCCTTGGAGATCAAGAAGCAATTGCTGTTGGCGTTAACCCGAAAATATTGAAATTGGTCTTCATTGCTGTGGCAACACTAATTACGGCATCAGCTGTAGCAGCTGTCGGGGTGATTAGTCTGTTCGGATTAATTGTACCGCATATCAGCCGCATGATCTTTGGACCCAATAACAATATTATTGTGTGGGCAAATATCAGTATTGGAGGTACTTTCCTATTACTTATCGATGATTTTTCTAGGGCTGTTATGCCATTTGAAATTCCGATCGGTGTTTTTACAATGATTATTGGCGCTCCCTTGTTTATTTATCTGATGCGCCGTAACGAAATCAACTGGAATTCATGAATAATTCGATTCATATCAAAAAACTTTCTTTTGCCTATGGTAAGGATGTCATTTTAAATGATGTAAACATGTCATTTCCGGAAGGAAAGCTTTCTGTTATTCTTGGTCGAAATGGAAGTGGTAAATCGACTCTGTTTAATATTATTGCCGGGCTGGAAAAAAAATATAATGGATCAGTTCTTATTGGTGAAACAGAACGTCGCGATTGGAAGGTTGGTCGGGCCAATTCATTGAAATTGGGTTTTCTGAATCAGTTCCATCAGACCACATTTCCTTTTAGCGTTGTTGATGTTATTCTGACGGGACGAGCCTCATTTTCTCGTTTTTCACCAAATAAGGAAGATTTCGAGGCAGTTGAACAGATCTTGGATAGATTTAACCTCACACATTTAAAGGACAAACCCTATACCTCTTTATCTGGAGGAGAGCGACAATTGGTATTACTTTGTCGCGTGTTGGTACAACAGCCTGATTTATTATTGCTTGATGAACCCACCAATCATTTGGATCTGAAGTATCAGATTGCGGTTCTGCAGACAGCCAAGGAGCTGGTCAAAGAGGGGACAACCGTGTTATGTGTGATGCACGACCCCAACATGGCGTATCTTTTTGGTGATCAGTTTTATCTGATGAAGGACAATAGGCTCGTGGATCTGCACGGTCTGGAGCGGGAGCAAGTACGGGAATTATTGGAACAGACCTATCAACTTCCTTTGATCAGTTTGGAAAATCAAAAGAAATGGATGTTTGTTCCGATGCTGGGTGCGGATAGGGCATTTGACACCATTGCGGGTTCAGCGCATAACGCCGAAGCCAAAATTGAAATGAATACGCCATGACGAGGCTGTCTAAATAGGTTCCTTTATGAAAAATCATGGTTTGTACCTGAGATGCTCAGTTTACTGTGCAAATATTTTAAAAATAGCTATAACGATATGAATACCATCAAAGACAGCGGCAATATATTGGTTAATAATCAACTGATGAGCAAGCGATGTTTTCCCACACAACCCCATTTGAAAAATATCAGCATATCTCGTGTTGAAAAGGAAGATATTGATGTCGTATTACCTTATGTCATTGAATTTAGAAAACAGTTGTTCCCGATGTTGGATGCACATAAGCTTCCCAAAGATCTACGGGCATTTTCAGCCGTGTATCTTGAGGCTGAGGCTGGTGCGTTCTTGCAGGCAAAAGATCAGCAGGGTAAACTGATTGGCGTCGTTGGTATGCTGGCTTATGATTACCGTTTCCCGCACTTGGATATTGATAGAAGGAAAACGGTGGAAGTTGCTCGACTTTTTGTTGACCCGAGTTACCGTAGGTCAGGTTTGGGAACGGCCTTATTCAAGGGTTTGGTCGCTGTAGCTAAGGAGAAAAGTATTGAAAGGCTTTATTTACATACCCACCCATTCCTGACTGGAGCCTATGAGTTTTGGGGAAAACAGGGATTTCAATTGAAAGACTTTTGTAATGAATCGAATTTTCCAACGATACACATGGAATTATTCGTTGATCGTATTGCTTAACCCTAAAAGTGGATAAGCCAAAAAATATATAATTTATTCGAATGAACAACGTAATGAAAGCGCTAGCTTTCGCTTTATTGACAAGTGCTTCCGTACCGGGAGCGGTGTATGCACAACAAGGTGTGGCACTATTTGGTAAGATCCAGGATGAAAACGGTAATCCAATCTCAGGGGTCACATTAACCCTGGCAGATCGACAACAACAGACAAGTTCTAATGCTCAGGGCGAATTTAGTTTTACCGGAATAACTTCTTTTCCTGTACAGCTACGTGCAGCTGCAATTGGGTATAAGCCTGTATTGCTGGATTTGAACGCGGCCAACTGGAATGCAAAAAAAGGAGTTCGATTGCTTATGGTAGCCGGTGATAATACATTGGATGAAGTATTGGTTACGGGTAGACGTAACAATTCATATCTGACAAATAATATGGAGCTGGGGGGTAAATTTGCAGGAAAATTAAAGGATCTACCGCAATCTGTCGCTGTACTCAGTAAGGAATTTATCGAAGATAAACAGGCCTTTACTACTGGAGCGCTGGTACAGGACCTGGCTGGTGTGACAGAAGCATCTTCCTATGATGATGTTGTTATCCGTGGTTTCAAAAGCGGTTACGAAACGGGTGTTCGACTTGTCAATGGTTTACGCTCGGGGTATGGTTATGGTAACAGTTATTATAATTCACCACTAACGATCAATCTTGAAAATATCGAGGTTTTGAAAGGGCCTGGGGCATCTTTGTTTGGGGATATTGTGCCGGGTGGTACAATTAATATGACGACAAAGAAGCCTTTGGAAGATTTTAAGGGGCATGTGAATTTTGCCGGCGGTAGTTTTGAAACGATGCGAACTACTGTAGATCTCGGTGGACCATTGGATAGTGCCAAGCGTATTTTATATCGTTTTAACGCGGGTTATGAAGATACGAAGACTTTTCGTGACGTAAATCGTCAGAAACGAATGATGATTGCTCCTTCCTTTACCTTCAAACCAGCTGAAGGCACGGTGGTTGATATTGACATGGTCTATAATCAGTTCAACGGTTATCTTGATCGGGGAATGGGTATTAAGGAAAATAACTTTTATGCTTTGCCCAGGTCATTTACGTTGAGCCAGCCTTCCGATTTTTATAATTCCAAGACTTTTTCATTAAGCGCTCGTTTGTCTCAGCGTCTGGCAGAACATGTTAGTTTGAATCTGAGTTACATGAAATCCATCTATCAGGAGGATGTCAATGAACACCGGACAATGAATACATTTGCTGATGCACCACATAATACCATTATGAATATGCGCTTTTTTGATCGCCATGGGCGTGATTATACCGATAATGTTGTCGGTTACGTCAAGTGGGATCTTTTGGGCGATAGAGTTGATCATCATTTGGTTGCTGGGATTGATTTTGCCCAATATCGGGGCGACAAAGAAAACCAATTGCGGGAGGCTAGGCAGCAAACTATAGATGGTAAAGTTGTTCCTTTGACTTTTGATTTGAACAATCCCACTTATACGACTCATGATCTGACGAATTATGTATGGCGTACGGGAGTCGCTTATCCTTTTTTGAGCCCTTATAAAACAACGGGTAAATATATTCAGGATCAAATCAGCATTGACGACCGACTTAAACTTATTGTAGGTCTACGTCATGAACACTATTCTTCTGAGACACTTGATGGACAAAATCGGTTTCATGCGACACAAAATGCCTTATTACCTCGTTTTGGTGTAACCTATGGAATTAATAAGCAGATTAACTATTTTGCAAGTTATTCACAGGGGTTTGTGCCTGTAGGCGCCAATTTTATTCAAAACTATAAAGATTATGGTGCCGATAAACCCTTTGATGCCGAGCGGAGTTTCCAGGTGGAAACAGGGGTGAAGACGGGTTTCTTTAAGGAACAATTGCAGGTTGATCTATCCTTATTCCGAATTGAACGACGGAATATGCTCATTGCCACAGGGGCTATCAATGATTCAGGGCTGCCGGAATATAGACAATCCGGCAAAGCGCTATCGCAGGGTGTTGAACTCGATGTGCGTGGGCAGTTGACACGGGAGTTCCAGGTTATGGCCAATTATACCTATAATGATACGGAGGTGAAATCATCCTCGGTTCCTTCTGAAATAGGACAGTCCCTGCCGGGAGCACCCAAAAATATGGCGAGTGCCTGGTTAAAATATGTGTTTTCAAATAGTACCTTAAAAGGCTTAGGTTTTGGTGCTGGTGTTTACTATGTAGACCGTAAGCGGATGGACAATAGTATCGGAAAGGATAGCGATGGAAATGCACTCTGGGGACAATGGCCATCTTATACAACTGTTAATGCAGCGGCCTATTACCACATTGGTGCTATGAAAATGGCCGTAAACCTGAACAATGTATTCGATAAATATTACTTTTTAGGTGGTTTTGACTACACGAGAGCCTTTGCTGGTGCACCGAGAAATATCATGGTATCAGTTGGTTACTCTTTTTAAATTCGAAAGATTGATCTAAAATCTCCAAAGCGGGCTTTTTCAACAAATTTGGACTATTTAATTCAAGATTTGTGCTAGTCAAGTAGCCCGCTTTGGTTGTAAATTTGAACAACAAATAATAGAATTGTGAACACAAGAATGAGGTATAGTTTAGTCTTTTTAGTTTTCCTTTTGAGCACCCTGCTCATGAAAGGAATAGCTATACCGACGCATTCTACTGTCCAAAGTTTACCCGTCTTCCGGATAAGCCTGGCGGCTTTCCATACTCATGTAGAACAAGGTTCAGGAAATTCCGAGCGGGAAAATTTGGTCGCTGCGGTTAAAGATCATGATGTCTATGATATCACCGAACAGATGGACCTCAAAGATGAATGGAGCAAGCTGCTCTATTGGGGAGTGCTTTCAATTTGTCTTTTTGTATTCTGCTATCCTGTACGTCTCAAAATTCAGAATAACAGAAGGCCTTATATGGATCGATTGATCCTTCCGCCAAAATATATTCTTTTCCAAAGTTTAAAGATCCCGTTTCTGGGGTAAAAATTTCCATTTCTTACAACGGTTGAGAAAAGACAGACCTTACGCTGCGTAGGGGTGTAATCTGTCCTATTCATCACGATTTTGAACGATTTTTTTAAGTCGTATGGCCTTGTCGTGACCTGTACTCACCGTGACTTGTTTTAATTCGAATAACAACAATTTAAATAATATTTATATGCATTTATTACCTAGAGAGACAGAGAAGCTATTGCTTCATCTTGCCGGCGAACTAGCGAAAAAACGTAAAGCTAGAGGACTTAAATTAAACTATCCGGAGTCTATTGCATTGATCAGTAGTGAACTTTTGGAAGCTGCTCGTGACGGACGTACTGTTGCGGATTTAATGCAGTATGGTGCAACGTTGTTGACACGTGAAGATGTCATGGAAGGTGTCCCTGAAATGATTCATGATGTACAGATTGAAGCTACATTTCCAGATGGTACAAAACTGGTTACTGTTCATAACCCGATTCGCTAATTGTTAAAAATATAATCTATGATCCCAGGAGAATTTTTTATTGCAGATGGCTATGTTATCTGCAATGAAGGTAGAGAAATTACAACGATCACTGTGACAAATACAGGTGATAGACCAATTCAGGTAGGTTCACATTTTCATTTCTTTGAGGTGAACAAAATGATGGAGTTTGATCGTGAAAAAGCATTTGGCAAACGGTTGAATATTATCGCCAGTACAGCAATTCGTTTTGAACCAGGTGAATCAAAAGACGTCGAATTGGTCCCTTATGCAGGTGCAAGAAGGATCTATGGCCACAATGATTTGGCAAATGGAGATACCGAAACCGAAGTTGCGAAAGCAAATGCAATGAAAAAAGTAAAAGAACAAGGCTTTAAAAACAAAGTATCATGAGTTTAAAAGTTAGCAAATTAAATTATAGCGCCATCTTTGGCCCTACAAGTGGAGATAAAATCCGTTTAGGAGATACAGATATCATTATTGAAGTCGAAAAAGACTATGCTTACTACGGCGATGAAGCCAAATTTGGCGGTGGTAAGACTGTCCGTGACGGGATGTGCCAATCTTCAGTTCATACACGTGATGAAGGTACATTGGATATGGTGATCACTGATGCTATCGTCATTGACCACTGGGGTATCGTGAAAGGTGATATTGGTATTAAGGATGGTAAAATTGTTGGTGTTGGTCGTGCTGGAAATCCGGATACAATGGACAATATTACACCAAATATGATTATCGGTGCTTCTACTGAGGTACATGGTGGATCGGGATATATCTTAACTCCAGGTGGTATTGATACCCATATTCACTATATCAGCCCAACACAAGTTGAAACGGCCTTGTATAGTGGTGTTACAACAATGATTGGTGGTGGTACAGGTCCAGCGGATGGAACAAATGCAACTACAGTAACACCGGGTAAATGGAATTTACGCCGCATGTTGCAAGCTGTTGAAGACCTTCCAATGAACTTCGGTTTCTTTGGTAAAGGAAACGTAGGTACGGAACAACCTATTGTGGAGCAAATTGAAGCAGGCGCGCTAGGCGTTAAAATCCACGAAGATTGGGGTGCTACACCAGCAACAATCGACAGAGCTTTGACTGTTGCAGATCAATACGATGTGCAAGTTGCAATCCATACAGATACCTTGAATGAAGCGGGTTTCTTAGAAGATACGATCCAAGCTATCAATGGACGTGTCATCCATACATTCCATACAGAGGGTGCTGGTGGTGGTCACGCGCCAGATATCATCAAATCGGCGATGTATCCAAATGTTTTGCCAGCATCGACAAATCCAACACGTCCATTCACAAAAAATACGATTGACGAGCACTTGGATATGCTGATGGTTTGTCACCACTTGAGTAAAGAAATTCCGGAAGACGTCGCTTTTGCTGACTCTCGTATCCGTCCAGAAACGATTGCTGCTGAGGATGTACTGCAAGATCGTGGTGTATTCAGTATCATGAGCTCGGATTCGCAGGCAATGGGACGTGTAGGTGAAGTCATCACACGGACTTGGCAGACTGCAGACAAGATGAAGAAACAAGTAGGTCCATTACCTGAAGACGAAGGCAAGGACAACGATAATTTCCGTGCACGCCGTTATGTAGCGAAATACACGATCAATCCAGCAATTGCTCATGGTATTTCCAAATATGTTGGTTCAATCGAGCCCGGTAAAATTGCCGATATGGTGATCTGGCGTCCTGCTTTATTTGGCGCAAAACCAGAAATGATTATTAAGGGCGGGATGATTATCGCTTCAAAAATGGGTGATGCGAATGCTTCTATTCCTACGCCACAGCCAATTATTTTAAGAACAATGTTCGGTGGTTTAGGTAAAGCTGTTCACCAAACTTGTTTTGACTTTGTCTCTAAAATTTCATTGGAAAAAGGAATTAAAGAAGAGTATAAATTGGAAAGAACCTTACTTGCTGTAGAAAATTGTCGGAATATCTCCAAAAAAGATATGATCCACAATGACGCTACACCTGAAATTATCGTCAATCCAGAGAATTATGAGGTAAGTCTTGACGGTGAGATCTTGCGATCAAAACCGGTTGATACAGTTTCGTTGGGACAACGATACTTCTTGTTTTAACCCTATACTACTTTTTTATGGCGTGATCCGATATCACGCCATAAACTATGAAAAACAATATGTTGATGAAATCATCATGGGCTTATCAAAAGCGCATAAAGAGAGGGAATAACGACTGCTCATGATGCTTCATTACTGCTAAAATACGATTTACGCTAATGAAAAATTTGAAGACATTTTTAGGCTGTTGTATAGCAATAGCATGCTTTACGATACAATCGGCCTATGCGCAAAAGGGGGGTATCATGGTTTATGGGTCACTGAATTACCACGAAACAACAGCGGGGCATCAATTTAGTGCCGCTCCGGTGGGTGCTGCCTATTTTTTCACCGACAACATGAATGCGGGGCTAAACTATGGATTCAATTCTGCTAAGGATAAAGCACTGGATTTTACAGATCATTCGCATGAAATAGGACCTTTCTATAGTAATACTTGGCCTCTGAGTGAGCATTTCATGTTAATTGGCCAGGTTGATGTGCATTATTTGTGGGGCGATCAACATGTCGCTACCGGAGGTACAATGGTCGATGGTAAATACAATGGCTATCTATTCAGAGTGTACCCGCTTGTGGGTATCGCCTTGGGAAAAGGTTGGGCATTAAAAGCTAAAGTGGCAGAATTGTCTTATAAAAAGAGAAATAGTAAAGATGCTGCTATTCCCAATGATCACGAAGTCATTACGGGAATCAATGGATCTACAGTAGGTTTAGGCTTATCTAAAAATCTATTTATTAAAAATTAAAAAATGATAATCACGGAAATCACAAGGAATATTCAGGGGGAGCAGATCAATAAGCGTCTTGATTCGCTCGCTATTGAATGGTATGAGTCGACCAAACGTATTCAACGTTTACGTACAGCGGAGGGAATGGATATCGCCGTCAAATTGTTGGGTAATACCTCCAGTTTGCAGGATGGCGATATCTTGTACGAAGATGAAGAGAAAATGGTTGTGGTAACGATCAAACCTTGTGAAGTCATCCGTGTCATAGCAATTGATTTCCTTCGAACCGCTTTTGTAAGCAGTGAAATTGGAAACAAACATTTGCCTCTATTTGTGGAGGCAAATGAATTGCTTATGCCTTATGAAAGGTCCATGTACGAGTGGTTAGCGAAACAGGGGTTTGACCCGCAACGTTGCGAGCGCCAACTTTTACGTCAGCTCAACGCAAATGTCGACCCAAAACATCATCAGAAGATGAAGTTTTCGACGAAGAATATACCGCTCTTAATCAGCGATAAAGCCTTCATGAATTCGCAAGGGCCAGCAGCTATGAAATGAGATTGAAGATCCTTTCTGTCCAATAACCGAGCGTAGCGAGCGCATTGATGCCTTAATGGAGAAAATAGGGATCAAAGGAAAAACTTGGTCAGCTTGAATGCCCAATGATAGCGAAGATTACGCAAGGGGCTGATTGGTCCTTGAAGATATATACTTACAATAAAAAATAATGTCAATGAAAAATACATTTCTAGGCAAGTTACTTCATCTAGCAGATCCTACATTGCCAATTGGTGGGTTTACCCATTCCAATGGACTGGAGACCTATGTGCAACAAGGCTTGGTCTGTGATAAGGCTACGGCGGACAATTATGTGCGTCATAACCTCTGGTATAATCTGAAGTACAATGATGCTGCTTTGATGAAATTGGCCTATGAAGCAACTTCTTCGCAGGACATGGATGCATTGATCGCCCTAGATCAAGAATGTACAGCATTAAAAAGTCCAAGAGAAATTCGCGATGCCAGTAAAAAACTGGGCGTCCGTATTTATAAAATATTCAGTCGGTATCAACAGCAGGATTTTATGTTGTCCTGGGGTGAATTAATCCAAAAGAAGGAAGTAGATAGTCATTACTGTTTGATGTATGGCATGTTGGCGTCACTTTTAGCAATTCCTTTGGAAGAAGCGTTGCACGGCTTTTATTATAATGCCGCTATTACAATGGTGACCAATGCTGTTAAACTGGTGCCATTAGGGCAGTTGGATGGCCAAGATATACTTTTTGGTTTACATGATGATATACTTGATCTCTGCAAAGAGACCTTAACAGTTGAACGGAATTTAGTGGGCTTATGCAACATTGGATTTGACATCCGTTGCATGCAACACGAACGATTATATTCTAGAGTTTATATTTCTTAAAAAACAATTACAATGGAAAATAGAAAATATGTTAAAATAGGAGTTGGTGGACCAGTAGGGTCTGGTAAAACAGCATTATTGGAAAGATTGAGCAGACGTTTGATGAATGAAATTGATCTTGCAGTAATTACAAATGATATCTATACGAAGGAAGATGCGGAGTACATGGCCAAAAATAGTTTGCTGCCCCGTGAACGAATTATCGGTGTAGAAACCGGTGGTTGCCCGCATACGGCCATACGGGAGGATGCGAGTATGAATCTAGAAGCTGTAGATGAACTAGCAAGCCGCTTCCCGGATTTAGAGTTGATTTTGATTGAAAGTGGTGGTGATAACCTAACTTCTACCTATAGCCCGGATCTGGCCGATATTACCATTTTCGTAATTGATGTTGCCGAAGGTGAAAAAATGCCTCGTAAAGGTGGTCCAGCAATTACAAGATCTGATCTTTTATTGATCAATAAGAAAGATTTGGCACCCTATGTAGGCGCAAGCTTAGAAGTAATGGAGCATGATGCACGTAAAATGCGTAAAGGTTCTCCATTCTTATTTTCAAATCTAAAAACCGGAGATGGTTTGGAAGAGATTGTAGGCTGGATTAAAAAATACGCACTCCTTCAAGATGTTGAGGAACCTAATTTACTACGTTAGTTATGATCTGTTCTTTAGATATTAAAATAGCACATCGCGAAGGAAAATCCTTTTTAAAAGATGCATATGCGACACAACCGTTTCGTATCGTTCCAGTTGGACAATATCAAAAAGACAATGCAGCGTATCTGATGATTATGAGTTCATCGCCTGGTTTGTTGGATGGAGATGACCATCGTATTCAAGTTGATATTGCTCCGGGCGCTAAGCTGCAGTTACAAACGCAAGCTTACCAGCGTTTGTTTCATATGAAAGGCCATTCGTCCCAAACTATGGAAGTGAATATCGGTGAAAATGCTGTTTTTTCTTATGTGCCCCATCCTGTAGTACCACAACATTCGTCTCATTTTTTGAGCCATAACATTGTACATCTTGCTTCTAATTGTCACTTATTGCTTAGTGAAATCGTGACTTGTGGTCGGAAAATGTCCGGAGAAGAGTTTATGTACAATCACTTTCAAAATCTGACAGAATGTTATGTCAATGGTAGGCTTGTAGTGAAAGATAATGTATTGCTGCAGCCAGATCGTATGCCTATACAAGGCTTGGGTATTTTGGAAGGCTATACGCATCAGGGAACTTTGATCTACCTTAATAGTGCCGGCTTGAATCCAAGTGACTGGATCGAGACTTTCCATGAACAATATGGGGAAACCAAAGACGTTGCGTTTGGTATTAGTGAATTGCAGCACGACGGTTTTATGGTTCGCGTTTTAGGTTACGGTGCCGAACAGCTTTATCTTCTTTTTAAAGAAATGCAAAGCGCATTATGGGACAACATATTTTTGAATAACAACTAATTATATTCCAATGAAAAATAACATCCTAGCTTTTGTAAAAGCTTTTTTTAAAGGATTTGGGCAAATTATGTTACAGGGTAACATTTGGACGGGTATTTTATTTATAGACGCCATTATTTATGATTCGGCACTAATGGGCTTTGCGGGAATCCTCGCCAATATCGTCGGGGTATTGACTGCCAAGTTGATGAAATTTGATGAGGGTCATATCAATGATGGACTCTTCGGATTTAATGCTACGCTTTATGGTATTGCTTTGGTTTTCTATTTTCAGACAAACGTCTGGGTATGGGGAGCTTTAATCGTCGGATCTGCGTTGACCACCATCTTGATGGGTTTTGCATTAAAGAAGAATCTGCCGGTATTTACATTTCCTTTTATCTTAATTACCTGGATCGCATTGTATGTGTTGAGTATTCCAGAATTGGCTTTAAGGACGGTACCCGAGCATTTTGTTGATATTCAAGAAATGGATGATTTCTTAATTGAAGGCCATGCCTTTGGTCAGGTTATTTTTCAGGGTAGTTTAATTGCTGGATTGATCTTTTTCATTGGGGTTTTCCTGAGCAATCCCATGGGAGCACTTTACGGTTTCGCTGCTGTTATCATCAGTGTTTATATTTCGCACCATGGCCATGAATCTGCAGATATGACCAATAATGGCATTTTTAGCTTCAATGCGGTTTTGGTTGGAATCGCTCTGAGCGGCCCACGTGTTCGTGATGGCGTATATGTACTGATCGGAACAATTATCGCCACATATTTTGATCACTTTTTGATTCATAACGGCTGGACAACATTGACTTTCCCATTTGTTTTTGCGATGTGGGCGATGCAACCGGTCAAACTTATCGATAAATGGTTGGTGAATAAATTTTCATCAGCAGAAGGGACTTCCTAGTCCTTTTTGTGAACTAAAATTTTATGTATGTTTAAATTTCGTTTAATAAAACTATTCCCAATAATGCTCTTATTGGGAATTCATGTAAATACTGCCTACGGGCAAGTCAGTCCACCGGGGTTAGGAAAAGCAAGGACCGCATCTTGGTCTGTTCTGGGCCTACGCCGGAAACTGGATAGTGCGGGAACCAAAGAGGCACTAACCTACATCGGTCTGGGAACCAAAAGTACGCCCGACGATTCAAATCCATTTCATAAGCAGGCCATTTGGGTGCTAAATCATGAAGTCTATCATAAGTTTGCCAAGAATCAACAATATAGCTATGCATTGAGCTATCGTCGCCAAAACGTTTATGATGAGGCAGCACCCTACCATAATGAAGGTGTCGAGCAAGAATTTAGGTTATATGGGCGATATGCGTATACATTTACCCTGAATGATCGTTTGAAATGGAAAAATACCTTAAGGCAAGAGTTTCGAAAGTTCTTTACAGCTGATTTTCAGAAAACAGAAGAGAATTTTCAATTTAGGACCCGCTTGAAGTCGCAGCTAAATTTTAAAATTTCGGCTAAAAATAAGCAAGAATTGGCTTTGAGCGCAGAAGGGCTTTTTGCAATCAGTAAGCTTTACGAACCTGCTAGTACATGGTCTAGCTTTGCTTATAAAGAGACCCGTCTGGGTTTCTATTACATGACAGATATTCCAAAAACACCTTTGCGATTGGATCTGGGGTATATGAACGACTTAATTAAAGGCTATGACAAAGTAGATTTTGGCGTTCATTATTTGGCCGTAGATTTAATTTGGAATTTACCTTACAGTAAAAAACATTAGCCCGCCATAAACTTATGTTTTCGATAGTCACTGGGTGAATACCCAGTGATTTTTTTAAATAGCCGAGTAAAATACGAGGGCGATTGAAATTTCAATTCAAAGGCTATACCGGCAATATCTCTCGTAGCATCCTGCAGCAGAATCTGGCTATGTAAGATACTTATTTCGCTAATCCATTGTTTCGGTGGTTTATTCGTCGCTTCTTTAACACATTTATTGAGGTAGTTTTCTGAAATATGTAATAAATTGGCATAGAATAATACGTTTTTATGATCGATATGGAATTTTTGTACATATTCGCGAAAACGGAAAGCAATATCTAGCTGTCGGCTCATTGGAGCCTTTGTTTCAATATCCGATTTTATCACCTTTAATAAGATACACTGCATCATTGAAATGCAGACTTCCATCACACGGCCCTCAGTAAAAAGTTCTTCTTCCAATAATACCAACATTTGTTGGAGCCAATGTGCTACATGGGCTTTTAGTGTGGTAAAAGGATGGGAATTGAAAAATTTGATATCGTTTATACCAAGTTCAATATCAGTCACAATTTCATTTTCATAGACTACAAAAAAACCTTCTACATCATCAGAGATTGCCAGTGTGGCCGTGATATTGCCTTGTTTGATGTTAATGACTTGATTTTCAGTTAATGTGTAAGATGCGCTTTCGAGATGTTGGGTCAGGGATCCCTTCGTTACAAAAATGAGAAAATTAAACGTTGTACGATAGGGGATGACAGGCATCAGGATACTGCGTAGGTAATTCTCAATTCGATAGACTTGAATTTTATTTTCATTGAATAAATTGTGCTCAGAAACATCAGGTAGAAATAACTTTTTGTACTCGTAATTGTTGATGATCTTAATCGAATTTTTCATAGTCTTAAAACAACGTACTTACTAATGAAATCAACTAAAAAAGAATAGTTGTGTGTATGACAAATATACTTAAAAGTTTGCGAAAAACAGGTTAAAATCCAATGCTTTCATTTAAGTAATTACTGTGTTAATGGAGTGTAAAAGCCTATTTACTACATATTCTCCTGATTTCCTTTTAGAAACTCGGAGGTGAAATGTTGTTGCTGTTTTTCGTGGCTGAATTTCTCCTTATTATAGGAAGCTGAATGACCTTTGGGTATCGATAAGGTGGACCATTTATCATCCAAACATATTTTTCCGATATAGAGAATCTGCCCGATGTGGTAAGGATAATGTGCGAGTTGCCGCAAGATCGCTTCCATGACGGTATGTCCTTGATTACGGATATAGATGATTTTAACGAGATCTTCTTCTCCGAGCGATTCTATTGCTTGAAATAGACAAGCCCATCCAGCATTCCAATAAGTAATAAGCTCGTCGCGATCTGTCCAGCTGTTCTCAAATTCCTGATCCCGGTTCCTATTTTCTTTTTCACCATCTGTGCTGAGAAAATCCGTCCAACGGGAAAGCATATTTCCACCTAAATGTTTTACAATTAATGCAATGCTATTGCTTGAATCATTTGGATGCCAAAAGAGCTGTTCAGTGCTTAGTTGTGTAAATGTTTTATCACCCAATGATTTATAATATTGAAATTGCTTTATACAAGTCGCTAAGAAATTATCCATTACGCCGAAAGTTTATCATTTATATGCATATTAATATACAAAAATGTCGTGAAACCGAAACCTAAAATAGTTTTTTTTGAGCAGAAATCTGGTGGTGTTATCGATCTCACTAATTTCCTGATACTGCTTTTTGAAGTGATTAATGTGCAAATTTATAAGGAGAAGGAGAAGGAGAAGGAGAAGGAGAAGGAGAAGGAGAAGGAGAAGGAGAAGGAGAAGGAGAAGGAGAAGGAGAAGGAGAAGGAGAAGGAGAAGTGTGAGCAAAAAGGTCGATAAAAGCAAAGGTGATACTGGGGTATGTATCACCTTTAAGCTAACTAAACATTAAACATAAACAAACAGTCTTTATTAAAGACCACACTAAAAATTATAGTACTACTCTGCCGCTAGTTGATTTGTCAACTTGGACATTTTTTGGTTGATTTTTTAACGCAATTCTGGCAGATGTAGAAACCTTTCCCTGTAAGTTTTCTTTCACGCTGAGCGTTACATTTGCAGACGAATTCGCTTGTATTTGGGCATTTGTTGTTGAGAAACGGCTCATATCAACCGATGCCGATGAGTTGGTGTTCAAATTTAAATTTGAAGCACTTCCCGAAATGTCTTGGCTGGACGAACTACTTGCAGATACCTGCAAATTTTTACTGCTCACATTCGTTGTTAAACTACTCGAAGAACTTGTTGAAAGGCTTATATCATCCGCAATTAATCTTTTAAGGGATATGCTTGCTGAAGAAGATACGTCAACAGAAATTTTATCGGCCTTAATTGTTTCATCGGTATGAATTGAACTGCTAGAAGATGCCGAAAAACGTGTTGGTATCTTGCTTGAGTAAACAGTTACGCGATTGTTTCTCGCATTTCTGACAGAACTGTTTCTTTTATACTGTACATAGAGTGTACCGTTTTTTACAGTCGTTTCGATAAGGGATAAATGCTCCGGAGTATCTGCTTCAACAACAACCTCGTTGCGATTAGAGTGAATATAATCTACACGTAATGAAGTTGCCGATGAAATGCCATCTGGAGCAGTGATCTTGCGTGTTTCGCGTTCTTGTGCCTGAGCTACATATAAAAATGAAATAAAGGCAATGGTTAAGATTCTTTTCATTATTTTTCTATTATTAATTTAAATTTATTGTTACTGAAAGTTTCATTTTAATTTCCCTTTTTATCGTTTCTTATGTGCTTATGCACTTATGTACACGCTCTATCGTTAACTGCCACCTATAGTATAATAGTAATGCCAAAACTTTAAATCCGTTTAAAATACTGATTAACACTAGTTTTGTTTCTGAGTGCTATTTTCGTTAATGCTAATTTTTGAACATCAACTGTTCGGTATCGGACAATAGTTTGTTTACCATACCCTTCGTTTGTAGGCTGCTAACCAGAATTGATACTCTAATTGGGAAGCTGTTATAAATACTTGTCGCATCTTCTCCCGTTTTGTTGCAGTAGTTTCTGCAGCAATTTTGTCAACGTAGTTTTTCGCCTTGATAACGCCCTGTGCAAAATCCTCACCGCTATAGGTTTCTATCCATTTGGAATAGGGATTTCCCTGTGTATTTGCTGTCGATACAATGTGATCTCCGACCTCCTTATAAATCCAAAAACAGGGGAGTGTTGCCGCCATAGCGACCTCAATGCTCTCGAAAGCGGCTACGCTTTTAAGAAAATGGACATAATGATGGCAGGTTGGTTCGATTTTGTTGCTCTTGTCGGCAGGACTTAAACCAAATTCCCGAAAGTAATTTTCGTGTAATGCCCGTTCAACAAGAAGCGCATTGCGACCAAATTCGAAATAGTCCAATGCTTGTTGGTTATCCGCACTTTTTGCACCTATAAAGGCGAGCACACGGCCAAATTCTTCTAAATAGAAAGCATCCTGCTGCATGTAAAATTGAAATTTATCCAGGGAAAGACTACCATCACTAAGCTGAACAATAAATGGCATAGTAAGTATATCAGAATAAATAGCTGTTATGGATTCCCAGGCATGATCAGTCCAGTTCATATTGAATAAGTTTAATCGGATTATGGAAGTGATTTAATGGCCCATTTCCTTTGCCAATGACGAGATCTTTGCTACCAGCTATTGCTGCGTGTATATAGGCCAATGCGAATTCAACCGCGCTATCGAGACCAACGCCTTGTGCCAAATGGCTCGCAATTGCTGAAGAAAGCGAACAACCGGAACCATGTGTATTTTTGCTGTTAATTTTTTGAGATTTGAATTCAATTGGTGGGCTCTTGTGCTGGAACAACAGGGATGTTAATTCTTGACTTTGGAGATGCCCGCCTTTAATCAAAACGGATTGACAACCTTTCGCCAATAGGCTATTTCCCGCTTTTTTTATCTTCTCGACATTGTCAATAACTTCGTTTACTAAAACACTTACCTCGTCTAAATTTGGTGTAATCAGCGTTGCTAAAGGAAAAAGAAGTTCTATGCAGGCCTGAATTGTATCATCGTGAATGAGCTTGTGCCCGCTGGTCGAGACCATGACTGGATCAAATACGATAGGCCCTTTATATTCTTTTAAATAGCTGCTAATAAGCTCCACAAGTTCAATATTGTGTACCATTCCTATTTTGATTGCATCGGGATAGATATCGTCAAAAATAGCATCCAATTGGTCCTGGACGGCTGCTGTAGGAATTTCATAAATACGTCTTACACCTTGTGTGTTCTGAACGGGTAAGGCAGTTAAAACATTCATGGCATAACAACCTAATGCAGATATGGTTTTGGTATCTGCCTGTATACCTGCACCACCGCTACCATCGAACCCCGCAATGCTGAGTACGGTAGGGACGCGGTATTTTTTATCTTTTGTCATTTTAATAGTTCTTTTAGTTGTGCACTGGCAGCTCTGGGATCTTGACTTTGGCATATGGCCGAAACGACTGCAATGGAGTCTGCACCGGCATTCCAGGTCTCTTCTGCTGTTTGTAAATTCATCCTTCCGATAGCGATCAATGGTTTTTCCGTCCTACTCCGAAGTTGTTTTAAACCCGCAATTCCCCATTCAGTAACCGTATCTACTTTTGTTTTCGTAGAAAAAATGGGGCTTACACCAAGGTGGTCGACGGTGTACATTTGTTCACTTTCCAGTTGTTGCATGTCTTCTATGGACCAGCCTATGGTTAATTTATCACCATATTTTTCGCGAATAGCGAGCGGCTGCAAATCATTTTGACCCACATGAATTCCCCATGCCTCGATTTGGGCAGCGATTGCTACGGCATCATTGATCACGAGCGGAATACCGTAATGATCGGTCAGTTTTTTCAAACGGATGGCTTTATCCAAAAATGTGGCCGGATCGTCAGCCTTTTCGCGCAATTGTATAAGATCGACTCCGCCAATAATGGCTTCTTCGGCAACATTGAGCCAATTTTGAGGATAACAGTCCCGCTCAGAAATTACCAAATATAAAGGGTAGGGAAAAAGCGGATTAATGCGCATAGCGTTTGATCTTGAGCTTTGATTTTAGACGTTCTGCATTGAGCTGATAGAGTTCATCATAGAGATTCAATTGCAGGGTGCCCGGTCCAGCTGCTGTTTGGGCAGCGAGTTCTCCCGCTAAGCTCAGAATGGATACACCGGCAACAGCTGCTTCAAAATATTGGTCTGTAACACCTAGAAATGCACCAATAAGCGCAGTAGCACTACAGCCAAGCCCAGTTACCTGTGTCATTAAAGGGTTGCCATTAAAAACTTCAACCCGATATTGCTGTGAAAGGATATAGTCTACTTCTCCAGAAATACAGATAATGGAGCCGGTTTGTTCTTGTAATAATTGGCCAAATCGGAGCGCATCTTTACTCGCTGTCGTGCTGTCGACTCCCTTTGTGTTCGGTTGGTTGAAATTGTACAGCGTCATGATTTCTGATGCATTTCCACGAATAACCGTGGGTTTGAGATCCAGTAGATTGGATAATAAATCATTGCGGAATGCTGATATCCCAGCACCAACAGGATCAAGTACCCATGGCCGTCCAATGGTATTGGCATGTTCGGTAGCAACCAGCATAGCTTCGGCAGTATCTTCACTCAAGGTGCCGATATTAATGACAAGAGCTTGTGCAATATCGACAACCTCGCGTACTTCTAATGGGCTGTGTACCATCACAGGGGACGCTCCTAGGGCTAAAAGTGCGTTGGCAGTATTGTTCATCACGACTAGGTTTGTGATGTTGTGTACAAGGGGTTTTTCGACCCTCAGCTGCTCTAATAAATTGATAATTGAATCTTCCATTTTTTTACATATGCTAAGATATACTGTGTGGCCTTGGAGGGAAGAAGAGCGATAGCCTGTGCAGTAAAGGAGTATGCTGTACAGTGGATTTTTGCTTTTCCCTACGCCGGTATAAACCGAATCAGGTTCAAAGGGACTATCTCAATTCTATACAGAATACCCCCAAAGCCAGACCAAACTTAAACAAAAAAGAGGACTTTTCATATCCGTCATTTTTCGATCATTAGCTTGTTGAATTAATCGGCCGGATTTTGATCGGCACTAATTTCAATGTATTCAACAGGGGTATAGGTAACCCGGGCAAAATTTTTGGTCAAAAGTTCGGTTTCCAAAATCTTTCCACCCTGAAACTTTAAAAATTTCTCGCGCCAAATCTCATTTTTCCGAAAGAACTGATTGTCTATTTTAAGAAATTGATGTTCTTTTTCAACGACATGGTACGCAAAATCCAGTTCTTGATCAATTCTTAATTCGCCCTCTAAACATTTGTCTGTGAACCAGAGATTTATTTGAAAGGTGTAAGGCGTGTTGTTGGTGAATTGATAGTCGCGGTAATTATAAAAGACGGTAGCTCCACTACCGAATGGCAAAACACGGCCATCGTCCGGAAATGGATCAAAAGAGTGGTGATAACGTTCATTGACGGTGAGTTGACTATGGATAACAAGCCAATGGATGAGGTTGGATATTTGACAGATTCCACCGCCAATACCCGCTCTTGCTTCACCAAAGGATAACTCCATGCCGGGCAGATATCCTTTTTTTACAGTGGGTAGTCCAACGAGTTTACAAAATGAAAAGGTTTCCTTCGGTCTGATCAGAATGCTATTAATCTGTGCTGCTGCAATTTTCAGGTTGGTAACTTTGTTAATCTGCAATTGCATATTATTTTCGCCTAGTTTTTTTAATAAGACAGACTGATGCTTTTTAATACGAAAGGGAAGTTTTTCAGTTGATTTAGCTGTGCTGTATTTCTTATTATCAAATAGCCAAACGGCTTTGCGCTGCACTCTTCTCGCCCATACTGCAATAAAATAGAGTATGGGATGAAGTTGACTGATCAGTTTTCTTTTTCTCAATTTGACGTTTATGTATCGCTATCAAAATTAGTGCAGAAATGTGTTTTTTGCCGAATTTCGTCGAATATTTTTTTGTCAAAATCAAGAATCTTATTGTCTGAGCTTAGTGCAGTTTTTCAGTTCGTTTAGTTGGTTTTCTTTGCCTGTATGTATTTCGCTGTTAACTTTCCCTCCTTGTTATAGATCAAGCTTTCGTAGGCACAGTTTCCGAGATCTTTTACAATAGATTTTTGTTGTAATACACCCTCATAATAAAACTCATCAATCGTTTCGTTGGCTCGGTACGATCGCTTGATTTCGGCTGTCAGTCGATCGCTTTGATCGAAGGTTTGGCGCAGCGAGTAGTCACTTGTTTCCGGACTATCATATTGATAGCGGACGCGACTTTCTCTTTGATCATTTCTGCCCGAAATCTCTTCAGTAATTCGATTCTGTTGATCATAACTGTAAATGGTCCAGTCTCTCCGTTGATAGACAAAATGAATGGATTCACTTTTTATAACCTGGAGTTTACTGTTCAAGTGATAAATCATCGCCGATTCAAATGTAGGATCGTAGGAAACAATGGTATTTGGGAGATACCGGTAAATTGTACTGCTGCTCCACTTACTATTTCGAAGGTACTGTATGGAGTCGATAAGTCCGAATTGATTATAGCATCTTTTGTTGTAATAATTATTTCCCCCGGAAAGATTGTTCGATGTGATCTCTTTGCCTTCTTCATATACAGTCGTCATAATTGCACCGGATTGCACCGCATTTTCGTCCGAAAACTGCTGCATTACATAAGTGCCGTCACATTTATTCTTACGCTGACTGTAATAAAGAGGAAGAGCGGAATTTGCGATAATAGCCGCTGCATATTGCCCGGATGGAATAAATTGAACTTGTGCGATTGAGTCAAAGAAATGTGAGGCATTATATTGTGCAGAAGCTTTCTTTGACGCAATTTGTGTGCTGGTGTTTAATATCGGTTTGGCTGCTGCCAGATAGGTATTACTATCGTATATGATCTTGGGTTTGGCTAATCCATCAAACAAGATCATGGCATGACGTTGCTTCAATGACAATACGTCGATGGTCCACTGGTGATTTTTAACGATGAATGTGAGTTTTTTTGCATCGGTTTTTGTGACCAGTAACTTTGTTGTGCTATAAGGTACTAATTTGAAAATCTCAGCAGCATTTTTTTCGTGTAGACGCATGATAAAATCAGTTGATTTATCGGACTCATTGGTTAGAAAAAGAACTGCATGCGTTGGGCTAGCTATTGTTAGCGATTTTACTGTTTGCGATGCTGCGCTGGGACTATATAACAGCAATATCAACAACTGAATGATAATCGGATAAAAGTGCAGTTTCGCGTTATAATTCATTTGGGTCGATATTGCTGTTGTTGACTTTGCTATTTAATTTAATACTTCTTTCAAAAATAATAAGGTGTGCTCCCAGGCACGTTTAGCCATTACGGGGTTATATTCGGCTGACTCGGGATTCGTAAACGTATGTCCCGAATTTGCGTAGGTAATTATTTGCCAGTCTGCTTTTCCTTCATTTAATTCCTTGACCAACCCATCGTAATCTTCTTTTGATACGCTTTTATCGGCTGCTGGGTGCTCAACGAGTACTTTTGTTTTGATCGAACCATTGGGTCTGTCGGCAGCTTTGGATAGGCCTCCGTGGATACTGATCACTGCATTGACGGGGAAGCCGGCTCTCGCTGCTTCTAAGGCTCCTGAACCTCCAAAACAATAGCCGATGACAGCAATTTTCGTCGGATCCGCGCCCTCTTTTTTCAGTTGTTCCAATGCGAGCATTATGCGATGCTGATAAGCTTTATAGTCTGTCTTATAGTGGCCGGCAATTTTCGAAGCTGCGGTGTTGTCCGAGGGAATATTTCCTTCACCGTAGATGTCGGCAATGAACGCGATGTAACCTTCTTTTTCAAGAAGCAATGCAGCTTGTTTCGCTTCGTTGTCAATTCCCTTCCATGCCGGAAGAATTAAGACAGCAGGGCCTTTTTTTGCCCTATTGGAGGTTACCATGCCGTTGAGTTTTTGTTCACCATCCTGGTAAGAAACCTGTTTTAATTGTTGGGCCTGCGTAGTCATGGTGACCATAGTAAGCACCAATAGTGTCATAACTGTTTTCATCTGTTAATAATTTGTTCCACTTATTATTTTGTGTGATCAGAAATGAACCTAATTTGGAGTCCATCTCAACTAAATATAATTTTCAATGTACATTTTCTTCACTGTCGCCAACCTGAAGCTATGACTTGATGGATTCAATGATACCAATAACATCGAGCTGTCCGAGACCTTGATCCTGTGCTTTTCCGTAGGTTTCGAGTAAGGTCTTGAGGAGGGGATAGTCAGCACCGGCCTGTTGAGCCAGTCGAATATCTTTCAGCATAAGGTCTAGCGCAAATGCAGGACTGTAGTTTTCTTCCACCAATAATGGTGTTTTCACTTTTGTTGCCCCACTGCCGCTGGCACTATCGTTGATGATTTCGAGCATATCGCTTCGTTGAATTCCCAGTTTATCTGAAAATAAGATCGTCTCCGCGAGACCTTGGTAAATCGTCGAAAGGAAATAGTTGATCGCAAGTTTAGCGGCAATTCCCTGACCATTTTCGCCGAGATGTTTGATCGATTTTCCCATCTGCTCGAGGTATGGTCGGGCGCGATGAAGGTCTTCGGGATCACCACCGACCATAATAATAAGTGTACCCTCAGTCGCTGGCTTGGTACTGCCGGCAACGGGAGCATCGATAAAAGCAGCGCCTTTTTCTTTTAGCTTAGTGGCTATTGAAATACAGCGTTCACGAGATATTGTACTCATATCGACAAATAATTTGCCCTTGATCTCCCTTTGGAGGATTTTTTCATAAACTTCGTTGACCGCTTCATCATTTGTGAGCATGGAGAATATAATATCGCTATGATCGACTAATTCACCTATATCTTCTCTGATAATTGATTGCTCTTCAAAACCTGCAGCTTTAGCCTTGTTTCTATTGTAAACAGAAAGGGGGAATCCTGCTTTTTCTAGATTTTTAGCCATGGGATACCCCATGTTTCCTAATCCTATAAATCCTAATTTTTCTATCTTCATCTAAAAATTACATTAATTGCTCTTGAAATTTACGTATAACTAAAGATACAAATGTTTTGCTCATTCCACCAATACCCTAATTTCGTTACGTAGCAGCACTATTTTATCTTCCTGTTCCAGTTTTTTTAAAATTCGGGAGACAACGACTCGGGATGTATTTAAATCGGAAGCGATATCCTGATGCGTAAGGGTGAGTATTCGGTCGTCATTCAGCTTCACTTTGGCTTTTAAATAGTTGATGATGCGTTCTTCCATATTGGAAAAAGCTAGACTATCAACAGCTTGTAACATTTCGTCCATACGGCTTGAATAGCTTGATATGATGAAATTTCGCCAGGAAGGGTATTTTCCCATCCAAAGGTTGACAAGCTCATTTGGAATCATGGCTACAGTCGTTGTTTTTTCTGCGAGCGCACGAATTTCACTTTTTTTATTCCCGAGGCAACAGGCTATTGACATTGTACAGGTTTGACCTTTTTCCAGATAGTAGAGCAACAATTCGCCTTTATCTTCATCCTCCCGGACAATTTTTATTGCCCCATCCAAGAGGAGAGGCATCGCCTTGATATATTGATTGGTATCAATGATGAGATCACCTTCACGGAACGTTTTTATATGCGCGTTTTCCGCTATTTCAGCGATTAATTCCGGTTCAAGAATGCCTGTATAAGCTTGTTCTATGGATAACATATTTTTTAAATTAGTTAAAGTTAATTATTTATAGGCTTATTTCAGCTGTTGTGGGAAGAAAAGGAGGTAGGTAGAAACGACGGATTGAAAGAAACAATTTTTAGCACCGCATGGGGATAAGCTATAAAATCTTGTATGCAATTCATAAAAATCGTAAAAATGCTAAATTTTGATTTATTCAAAACAGACAAAATATTATTCTGATTATTTTTGATGTTTTTTCATGAATAGGATGGATATATTGTATTTATTTTATGTATGCTGTATTTTTATTGCCTCTTTTTGCTGAAATTTGCTGTTTTTCTGTGGAAGATTAAAATTTATTCTTTCTGTATAGAGATACTGCATGATATTGGTATTGTTAAAATTAGTTAAAAAGACAATCAATTCCTAATTTTGCGGCACAAAAACAAAACAATCACATCTAACATGAAAAAGTCTTTACTTTTTTTTGCCCTTGTTTTTGCTAGTTATAGTGCCGTTCAAGGTCAAACAGCAAATACTGGTTCAGTTTCAGGAGTTGTCAAAGAAGCTACTGGACAAACGGTTAAAGGAGCAACCATTAAAATTACCCACATCCCAAGTGGACAAGTAGTAAGTGGCTCAGCCGATGCCCAAGGAAAATTTCAAATTTCAAATCTTCAAGAAGGAGGCCCCTACAAAGTAGAGGTAACTTACATTGGCGAAACGCCTGTTGTTTTCGAAAACATCATGCTGAAATCGGGGGAATCGTTGAATATCAATCCAATTTTTACGGCTGGATCTTCAACAAATTTGGATGAGGTTGTTGTTGTCGGTCATGGGGTTATCGATATTGCGGCAGGAAGAAAGACACCTATTGCCGTTTCGACGATCCGTAAGCAGGATTTAGAGGAAAGGGTAGGAGCACAGGATATTACTTCAGCATTAGCTAATACCCCTTCGGTTTATATCACTGGTCAGGCAAAAGGTTTTGGTGAGTCTTCTATGACAACACGTGGTTTTGATCAGTCCAATACAGCATTTTTGTTGAACGGTCAGCCTATCAATGGTATGGACAATGGAAGTGTGTATTGGTCAAATTGGTCGGGACTTACAGATATTGCCTCTTTAGTGCAGATTCAACGTGGTTTGGGATCATCTAAATTAGCGATTTCATCTGTCGGCGGAACCGTAAATTACGTGACACAATCCACTGCAATGAAAGAGGGTGGTTTTGTTCGTACCACTGTTGGTAACGATATGTTTATGAAGGCAACGGTAGGTTACAATACCGGTCTTATGAAAAACGGCTTTGCTGTTTCGGCTATGTTTACGCAGTGGTCAGGTAACGGTTATATGGACCATACAGAAGGTGCTGGACAAAGTTATTTCTTGTCTGTTGGATATAAAGCGAATGAAAAGCACAACCTGAACTTTATGGTAACGGGTGCACCACAATGGCACAACCAAGGCTATACCTCAAAATTGTCTAACTATCTCGCTAATGGCAGACGTTATAACGACAATTATAAGGATGCAAACGGCGTGATGATGAATGCACAAAAGAACTTTTATCATAAGCCAGTAGCCAACTTGAACTGGGACTGGACGATTGATGATAAATCATCTTTGTCAACTGTCGTTTACGCATCGTTAGCTGCTGGGGGTGGCCAATCGCTAAGAAGTGATAAATATAATACAGGCAAATATTTAGCTGCTGATGTGAACAATCACCAATGGTTTGGTATAGTTTCTAACTATAATCGTAAACTTTCAGAATCCTTGAATTTCAATGTCGGTTTTGATGTAAGGGACTATAAAGGTACACACTATCGTAAATTGACAGATCCACTTGGAAATACAAATGGTGTCGTATTAGGTGGTAATGTTAATTTCCCTAATAAGCCATTGGTTACCAATACATACTCAACGAACCCTTGGAAAGCTTTCTCAAGTAAACCTGATTCGCGTGAAGATCGTTTAGCTTGGGATTACAATCAATATATCCGTTACGGAGGTCTGTTCGGTCAATTGGAATATGCGAAAAATGGCTTTACAGCGTTTTTCCAAGGATCGGTTTCCGAACAACAAAACAAACGTTCTGATTATTTTCAATACACACCAGGTAATGAGGATTCTAAAGACGTGAACAATTTTGGCTACAATACGAAGGGTGGTGTAAGTTATACATTGGGACATCATAGTGTTTTTGGTAATGCGGGGTACTATTCCCGTCAGCCTTATCAAAACAATATTTTCATGAATTTTGCAAATGATATTAATGAAAATGCTGAAAATGAAAAAATCCTTGGTTTAGAGGCAGGTTATAAGTTTGCTTCTCGATTCTTGGATGTGAATGTGAATGTTTACCGCACAACTTGGGAAAACCGTGTTACGGGTAGTTCGAGTTTAGCGACGGCAGATGATGTGAAAAAATACAATCCAACAAATGATCCTGGTATTTTGGTCGAAGGTGCCTATTTATATACAACAAATTACGGTGTAAAACAGGTTCATAGCGGGGTAGAAGTTGATTTTGAGGCCCGCCCAATCGAAAAATTAAGCCTAACAGGGTTTTTATCGATAGGTGACTGGAAATACGATGGTGCAGTAAACTCTGTTATACGTAACGATAACCGCGTCGAATTGGGACGTTCTCAGGTTAATTTAACCGGTGAACATGTTGGTAACGCAGCGCAAACTTCTTATGGATTTGGTGCTAAATATAAAGTGTTTAAGGGTTTGTCTGTTGACGCAAACTACAGATATTATGAGCGTTTGTATGCATCGAATTATCGTAGAGAAGTAATAGATGGCCAAACTTATGGACGCTATATGAAATTACCTTCTTTTAATCTTTTGGATGCCGGTCTTTCTTACAATGTCAAAGTAAGTGACAAGAACAGCATGAGTTTCCGTGTTAACATGAACAATGTGTTGAATAAGTTCTATATTTCGGAAGCTACTTCGAGTAACTTGGTGACAGATGTGAACAATACTTGGAATGGTATTGATACTTCCAATTTTGTTTTGATCGGACAGGGTAGAACTTGGAATGCATCTGTGAAATTTACATTCTAATAAGATTTACGTCGAATACAAAAGGCCCACAATTATTTTGAGGGCCTTTTTTTGTTTTTTAATAAAAACTTAATAATTTTAGGTGATCTAATTGTCAACCTGATGTTGCATAAATTAATTTGTCTGGAAAATTTACAGATCGGTACTGTCCATTTTTCTGCTTTTGTTGTTAATTTGGATGGTGGAAATACAGGCTTTGCTTTATTTATTAACCAAGAAAATGACCCAATCTTTATTTTTCGAAAAGAAAAGAAAAATGAGGTATCTTTCCATGTAAATGAAGAGCAATTCTTTTGGATTGTAAAAAACAGCCAGTTTACACCAGGAGAACGTCAAGACTTTTTTGCTGAATTTGTTGAGTTCCTGCGTTTGATGGAAGAGAAGGTTTCCAATTATGTTTTCAAAAAGGAAAAATTAATCAAATTTACAAATTCGAGGGATATTGTCCGCTATAAATATTTATACCTGACAGGTGAAATTAGTTGATAAGAACACCCGATTATAGTACCCGATCTCCCGTTAGATTTCTTTTGTAATGAAATTTAGCTTAGTTTTGGGTATGAAGCATATGTTTTTAAAATAAGTATTTTCATATATTTGAACCGTCTTAAATGTGTTTTAAGACGGTTTTTTATTTTGTAAATTTTAAAATTCACTATAAAAGGACACATTTTGGGACACATTTTATTTGTTCCTTTAATAAATTTTAATGTATTCAAATTATTGATTATGAATGATATAAATAAGTCTAAAAAGATTGGTAAGCCTTGCGTTATTAAGGAGAAAAGCGGAATTTGGAAAGTGTGTTTTAAGTATCGGGACACGTTAGGTAAGGAAAAAAAGTACTACTATAGCGATGATTTGAACGAATCTAGGTTCTTTGTATTTGATTCCAAGGGTAAAAAGAAAGCCGATAAAAATGGCTATGTAGAAATTAAAAATACTAAGGAAAGGGAATCTATTGTTAAAAAGAGAATTGACCGACTAAATGAAGATTTAGATAAATTTGAATTTATTGTTGATGGTGGATATTTTGCACTTGGAGATACTGATAAAAAAGTCACAGACTTACTAACAGAATTTATAAATTTTAAAAATGGTGAGGGGGTTATCAATAAAAACACAAAAGCGCAATATCAATCAAAAATAAACGGATTTAAAAAATACTTAGAGCTAACCAAAAACGATAATATACAAATTAAACAATTAACAAATGAGGTATTAAATAATTTCTATAGTTACCTGCTGGTTGATAGGGAATTTACAAAGAGATACAGAGACGACTATCATCGGTTTTTTGTTGTTTTTTATAGCTGGCTTATTGATTTTAAAGCTTTGGAAATTCCTCGAGTTACCAAAAAATTTAAGATAATAAATAAAGGTAAAACAAGAATGCACAAAGCTACTGATATAGAGGACTTTCCAGGTCTTATAAATGAGATAGAAGGGTATAATTATCACTTGTCTTTAATGTTTAAATTTATATTTTTCACATTACATCGAATAGAGACAATTGTTTCGATTCAATTTAAAGACGTTGATTTAAAAAACAATTTAATTCACTTAAGCAGTGATATTGTTAAAAATAATCAAAAGGTTACAATAGCAATTGCCGAACCTTTACAATTATTAATTAATCAATATTTAAAAGAAAACAAGGTAAATAAAAATGACTACATGTTCGGTAGAGAAAAAAATGGTAATGTAGGTCTTTTTGGAACGTATAAAAGTGAAGCATATCAATTTTCAAATTTATTTTCAAAATTTAAAAAGCAGGCAATAGAAAAAGAAAGTAAGTATGTTAACGAATATACAACACTCTATTCCGCAAAACATAGTGGTGTTAAATTTCTGTTAGATAGTGGGTTAACTCCAAATCAAATCATAACAATCACTGGGCACACCAATGTAAATCAATTGGGTACATATGCTAAGGATTATATACCTGTAAAGGTTCAATTTCCACCGTTACCGAAAATTTAAGGGGCTAATTAAGCCCCTTTTTTAAAACATATCACCGCCTGTTAAGGAAAACAAAAACTTTTCATTCACATCTCTTATCACATTCCACTTTTTTTTCTTATCATAAATGTCATAATCATCATATTCTTCTTTTGTAATTATTTCATTTTCAAATAGATAATAAAGTACTTTTTCAGATAATAAGTTGTAATTATTTCTTATTATCTTATTGAAGCATTTAATTATATTTATACCTAAGTTGTTGGAAATAAACTTATTAAGGCAATAAGCTCCAACAATTATTTCATTGCCGTTGATGGTATTTTTTAAGGTAATGGAGTATGTTAATTGTTGAGTACATATACACTTACCATCTTTTTCTTTAACGCTAATTATATCCCATTCACTTTTAGCATCTTCCAACTCTTTTTTGTCCGAATATCTCAATAATTCTTCAATAAATTTTTCTTTCTTGCCCATGTCTTTTTTCATATAAATAGTGCAAAAAAGATTTTTAACAAGTTTTTTTTCATGTTTTTTTATACAGGTCATAAGGCGGTCATAACACCGACAAACCACCGACATTTTTTTTTCCAATTTCTTACCTATCATTATACACCTGATTATACAGGTCACGATTATTAACTATTTTTAATCGATTTAAGACATTTTGTGTTAATCTGAATACTTTATACTATTTCTGAATAATAATCTATTCTAGGGCTTAATTTAGCTTTAATAATCGTTACTAGGGGGTATTCAAAAAAGGGGGCGGGGCGGAACTCTCTCAATGTTGAATGCATTCATACGGTATATCTCTGTAACCTTTGACGATAGTCATTTTTTTACGTTGAGATATTGTTATAATCTTAACCTCATAATCATTATTACATTATACAGTTGAATATACTGTATTGATTACTGTTACATTTACTGTTACTGTTGAAGGATATAACTGAATATACAGTTACTAGTACAATTACTGTTGAATATACTGTTAAAGATTATATTCAATATTCTTACCAATACCTAACGGTATAAATATTTCAATTGGAAATAAAGAGATATAAGACATTATTTGTTAATTATAATACTTTGTACTGTTGAGATATAATAGTTTATTCTATAGCTTTATTTATAGCTTAAAATTGATATATACATATTACTCACCTTCAACATTACACATATATTAATAATATATAAATATAGAATAAGAACAGTTATACACTTTATATACAATTCTATACACATATATAACAATTATAGTATCTTATTTATGTGTATAATAAGCTGCGCCCGTTTGTTTAGACAGAAATTTCTAATTTTTATATAGTATTTTCTGTTTTAGGGCTGAAAATGGAAATAACTTTTTGGCTCTTGAAAGCCTAAAAAA